>NYYE01000037.1 GCA_002686655.1 Crocinitomicaceae bacterium
TCCGGTTAAAGTGCGCGTCTGGGGGGCGCGAGATCGGAGGTTCGAATCCTCTCACCCCGACTTTGATTTTGTAATTTATATTTAATATGTTAAATTACTAAAGTAAAAATGAAAAATTTACTTCAAATATTGCTAATTTTTCTTTCTATTATTTGTTGTAGTAAAAACGATGACGATTATCCGGATCCATGTTTAGGAGATTGTGCTACCAATTATAAAGTAGTTTATTTGGGTGACACACTTACTCAAAATCAAAACGGAATATGGGAAATTGAATATGCAGGATTAAATTATTTTCAAGTTTCAGGAAGATTAACCGAACTCAATGAAAGATACGTTATTAACGGAGTTCCACTAATTGAAGCAAATTTTGATTCTGATTATTGGGTGTTATTTGACACTCTTAGATTTCAAATTCCTATGTATTCTTATTTAGGTTGGTTTAGTGATCAATCAATGAATACTCCAATTTCTATTGGTCCCTACACATATACTATGGTTAACTTAATTGATTTACATCCTCCTTTAAACATAGTAGGTTATCAAATCCCAAAATATTTTTGTTGGGAATGTCCCTATGCACCAACAATTGTAGGGGTTCACTCAAAATATAATTACCGTCCAACATGCAATGTTCTTTTAGATGATGAAATGATAGGGGATACTATAAATTTATTTGTAGAAACTATTTTTAACTCAGATTTGGGATTGAGAGATTCAGTGAAAGATAATTTTAAAATAGTAATAAAATAAAATGAAAAAAGTATTCTTTGTATCACTTACAGCTTTGTTTTTAATCACTAATAGTTGCAAAAAAGAAACAGATTATAATCAAATAGATGAAGACCTTATTGTTCAGTACATCTCAGATAATAATCTTGATGCTTTAGCTACAGGAAGTGGATTATATTATGTAATTGAAAATACTGGTAACGGAGATTTTCCAAATATAAGTTCAACTGTTACAGTTGCTTATAAAGGAACATTGATCGATGGAACTATCTTTGATCAGTCTGGCCCAAGTGGAGCTACTTTTCCGTTATTAAACGTCATACAAGGTTGGCAAGAAGGAATTCCTTACTTTAGTGAAGGAGGATCGGGAATTTTACTCATCCCTTCTTCATTGGGTTATGGAAGTCAGTCTGTAGGTAATATACCACCTAACTCTGTTTTGATTTTTGAAGTTTCTGTTTTAAACGTATTTTAAAAAATCACATAACTATTAAAGCCATTTATTAATATTTCTTCTATCTTTTTTTGTAGGACGCCCTTTAATGTCTAAAGTTTTACTATTCTTAATATTGATTTCATGTTTTTTAAGTAACTCTAGATCATTAATAGACGTTGTTTCAGTTATGTAATTTTCTACTAGTTTTGGACCCACTCTAGATTTTGGTAAATCATCTATTGTATAAGTTTTCCATATTGGTATTACTTTTACAGAGATAATATCATTAATCTTTATATTCTTACTTGGTTTAATAATTTCAGAGTTCAATAAAACTTTACCACTATCACAAGCTTTGGTAGCTAATGTTCTGGTTTTGAATACTCTAACAGACCATATAAACTTATCAATTCTCATTTTTGAAATGAATCACATTTTGAAAAATAAAAAATCCTAATCTATTTTTAGAAGTCTTACTGATAATCCACCTGACTTGTCAAAGACATAGTGGTTCATAGTAGCTTCTTGGTCATAATGCAGCGGTCTAGTATGTGCATAATCTTGATAAGCGTCTTCAAAGCACCACCAACGGCCCATTTCTGTTAGGTAGTCAAAACTGCCGTTAGCATTTCTTAAACCGCCAGGAAGACCATTAAAACCACTTTCATTAGTAGCTCCAAGATTGGGCGATTTCCAGTAATTTAGTGTGCTATCTTTCATCCTGCCACCTGCTACATTTGAATTTCCCAAGTAATTAATCAAATCTATCCAATCATCTTCATATGGTATTTTCCATCCTTCNGGACATATTCTACATGGAAAAGAATCATAATATANGGTGTCTATAATAATATTATCATTATTAGTCACATATTTCTCTACAGNAATGGTGTCTCCNANAAGAGCGTGAAAATTATATAATTTNCCATATACATCATTATTAGAATCATCATTATTGTAATAACACCAAGCACCCGAATTGGTGTTGGTCCAAGAGACTTCTGACATGGCATTTGTTATGGGNTCGCCATTTGTAAATGTGCTGGTTTTTAAGTTTANAGTAGTCCATTCTTGTCCATTTCCTAAAATAACACTTGGGTAAAAATTGCCTTCTAAATCTGTTACTCCATTTCCGTCTTGGAAAGATATTTCGGANGTATTGGAAGAAGTTTTATTACAAGAAATAAAAAAAACTGAAATTATAAGAATTTCTAATCTCAAAATTTATTTTTTTATAAATAANTAACTAAATCCTAAAGAACCAAAATNCATATCATTCTGNATNCCCTTTCCAAAATAGGTATCTAACTGCATAACATTAGANAGTTGATATGAACATCCAAAATCAAAGTTNATTTGGTTTGTAAAATCAATGTTATTGTATTCCCAAGCTCCGTAAAATTCAAAAAAACCTGAAAATTTACTTCCAAAANTATTACTAAAAAATAATGAATAATTTAAAGTCTTATCGTGAAAGTTACTGGCTGATTGGTATCCAATAGTATAACCTAAGCTAAGATTTTTAGTAATATTATTAGCGCCTACAATTTTAGTAATTATTTCTTGTTCTTCATTTTCAATTGACACCATTGACAGAAAAGCTAATTGAAAGTTTTCTTCTCTAATAAGTTGAAGTTTAGTCCCAAAATCAATGGACCCAGTTGAGATTGTTTCATCATCTAAAGAAAATAACATCTCTGAAGAAAATCTTAATTCTAATTTATCCAAAAGTCCATATCTAAGCAATAAATTAGGTAAACTAGAGGGTTGTACAATGCCATTATCATNTAAATACAAAAGTCCAGATTCTACTTGAAAAGCTTTATTATATAGTGTGTAAGAATTATCTGTTTGTGCACTTGGTCTATCTGTAGCTATTACTTGGGAATAAGTAGAAAAACAACTTATTATAAATAAAATAAATATATATTTCTTCATGTTACAAAACTAACGATAAGTTAATCTACTTATTATTTTTTGTTGATTAGGAAATTCAGATAATAATTTTTTTCTACTGGGCATTTCAAAATCTCTAAAGTCGAACCCTGGACTGACCGTACAACCACAAAATGAAAAACTAGTTTTATCTTCTACTTCAGAGGCAAACCATGTTCCAGCAGTAACTACATATTGGAAAAATTCATCTTCACTAATATTATTACCAATTTTAACTAATTTATAATTCCCTTCTTTATTAATCATATGTAAAAGTAGGGTAGAACCAGCGTAAAAATGCCACATTTCATCTTGTTTTATTCTATGAAATGCAGAAAACTGATTTTTGTCTAACAAAAAATATATTCCAGTAGAATAATTCCTAAAACCTTCAGCTCCTTCCCACAAACCAGAATTATTAACTTTTCCTAAACTACGATAAGTTTCATGAAAATAACCACCTTCAGGATGAGCTTCTAATTTAAATTTTTCAATGATTTCTTTAGAGCACAGTTTTTTCATTGAAAACTATGATTAAAATATTTTATTGAAATTTTGCCCTTAGATATTTCATTAACATCTTGAATTTCTTCACTGTAACTCTCTAAATCCCCTGTTAACAATGCAGGCATTTTTTGGTTTTTAACATCAAAAGTCATTTCAATTGTTGAAGGTATGTTATAAGGAATATCTGCATAAGTAAATGCAGCCGTATAACTTCCCTTATCCTTGGTAATAATAATCATTTTATTTATTAAATTCTGGTTATTAATCCAAAACTGTCCAGTGACTATATCAGCATTAATATCCATTGGTATAACCTTTATAATATCATTGCCATTCTCATCTCCCAAAGGGACTGCAATAAAATCGGAGTTAAAAAGGTCGGATGATATACCACCCATTTCTTTTTTAGGTAAAAAAGCAAATCCTTTTAGTTTATAATCAATATCATTAGGGCCTAAAAAAGTCATTTTACCATATCTTTCTTTAATATTAATAAAACTGACATCAATGTTAATTTTCACATCACAATTATAGGGGGGAACCTTTTCTAAATTTTNTTTNACTAATAAAATCTTATTTTTTGCAGACTCTGATTGGGAGTAAATNATAACTGAACTAAAAAATATTGATAGCACTAAAAGAAATCTCATGANAGTATATCTTTTCTATTAAAATGGAATATTCCTATAGTATTAAATACTATGATATAAGCTAGTTGTACTATAACAGATAGCTTTAACTTGTCTATTTCTATTTGAAAATCAAAAAAGTATTGCCACTTAATAAAATGACTTGTAAAAATATAAGGAATAAGATTTTTGAATAAAGGTGCTCCCAAAGTAAAAATTATATTTAATCCGATAATAATAGAGATTGTTCCTACTATTGGGCCAATAGCATTATTAACAAATGATGAAATCATCATGGAAAGAGAGGCAACTACCAGCATTGATAAAGCACCNGAGCAAAAAGCCAAGCAAAACCTCCATACTACATCATCACTACTTATTACAGTAACACCTCTTCTAAGTACAATTAAATCACCNGATCCAAATAGAAAATATCCAAGAACATAGGTCATTAGAGCTAGAAAAATTATAAGAGAAATTGTGTAAATGAAGCCGCTTAAAGCCTTAGCTAAGTAGATTTGTGTTCTAGAGTAGGGTTTTTGTAAAATAAGTCTTAAAGTTCCTGTACTTGCTTCTCCTGCAATAGAATCTCCAGTAACTAAACATATCAAAATAGGTATGTGAATTATCAAACTATTTAGAAGAATATAGGTCATTAAATTAGTATTGATAATCTTACCTTCTAATCTGAAGTCATTCTCTAGATTTTGAATAGCAATTGATATAAGTTCTTCGCCTTCATAATACATAGCCAATTGCATAGCTCCTACAGTTAAAAAAATAGCCAGAAAACCAATATAAGTTCTGGGTCTTTTAATAATTTTAAATAATTCTATNAGAGTTAGTTGTATCATTTAGTTAATCCTAAAAAAAGTTCTTCAAGAGTTCTCATTTGTTTTACTTCAGAAATAGGGATATTCTTTTGTGTAATCTTTCGAATAACATTAGGTATACTTTCTTCATTGATGAGTGCAATAATATCATCATTTCTTACTTCAATCTCAATATTTTCAGATTTTAAAAATTCAGAAAGCCGCACAGTATCTGAACTTTTTAAACTTACTTTTAGTAGTTCTTTAGACATNAGTTCTCTAACATTGCCCTCCAAAATCTTTTNACCATTATTAATCACAACCATTCTGNTAGCAATTTTTTCAATTTCACTAAGAATGTGGCTAGAAATAATAACGGTTATTTGCATTTCCTTATTAATTCTCAAAATNAGTTCTCTCATATCAGCTTGTCCCTGAGGATCTAGCCCATTAGATGGTTCATCTAAAATTATTAGTGAAGGTTCATGAAGGAGTGTTTGGGCAATTCCCAATCTTTGTTTCATTCCTTGTGAAAAACCTCCAACTTTTTGATTTCTTTTTTCCCATAAATCTACCTCATTTAAAACCTCAAAAANTCTATGATTGTTTTTGAGTCTAGACATTTTGTAGAGAATTTTTAGGTTATCTAAAGCAGATAAATTTTTATAGAANTCNGGTTTNTCNATTANNGCNCCAATATCATTTAANNATNTTCTGTTATTTCCAGAAATATTTTCNNNNTNTATGAANATATTGCCNTCANNNGGTNTAATTAANCCNAGTACCATTCTTAAGGTAGTNCTTTTNCCNGCTCCATTAGGNCCTAAAAANCCATAAATATCTCCTTTATTTACNTGAAGACTAATATTATTGACAGCTTTGAAGTCTCCAAATAATTTATGAAGGTTTTTTATTTCTAATATTTTAGNTGAATTCACGATGTAAATTTAGTAAATTGTTTAACTAATTATAAAAATAATTAAACAAAATTAACTTTTACATTTCTTACTGCAGTAAAGAACTGAATTCCAATTGTTTATCCATTTTTTTCTCCATGANAAAGGTCTTTCACAANTNATNCANATTTTATANGGTAANTTTTCTTTATGTCCNTTCATNNCTAAATTTTGGTAACTCAGANAACCTTGCNTATGGATAAGAANTAATTTTCTTNAGACTATAATAGCTATTCAATCCACCNATTCCTGNACTTTTTAATTTTTCCAAATCTATATATCCTTCTTTGCTAATTGCATCTTCTTTTACAAATATATGTTCAACACTACCTATAATCATTATGGTATTATTGGCTTTTACAGGAACACTTTCTTGAAATTTAAGACCTATATTTAAATTGCTTTCTTTTACAAATGGAGCTTCGAAGTCATCTGCATACCATTCAGTAAATTTACAATAATCAAACTCTGATTGATCNTCATTAAACTTTGCAGAAGTGTAATGGCCATTAATTGTTAAGNTTTCTGGCAGATGGTTTATGGAGTAGGAACCATTTTCAAGAATATTATTGTAAGTATCTCTTCTAACTCTTTCTTGNGGTCTTAATATGAAACCTAATAATGCAGGATTACTTCCAAGNTGAATTACACTGCTAAAAATGGCCAAATTGGTTATTTTTTNTTTGCTAATGGTTCCAATTAAATTACCTGGTTTGATCCCTGTAATACTGTTGATAATATTAAGTCTTTTTACTTTTTCAAGATCTTTTATATTACTTTTTGTAAAATGCTTCATTTGTTTTTATATGTTTTAATTCCTTTTTTCCAATAACTAAAAAATGAACCTTTTGCATCTATTTCTGGAAATATCCAATCTCTTTCTTCTTTATTTCCTTTATAATGATTATTAAATGGATGTTCTTTAAAAAATATATTCGACTCTTTTTTTACAATCTTCATTAGCTCATCAAATTCCATAACTGCAATTTTAATTCCTTCTATCTCCTTTGAGAGTTCAATTATAAAGTTGATTACTTTATTTGAGATTGGATATTTTTTAAAATGAGATGGTTCAAAAAGTAATATTCTGTTGCCTTTTTTTTCCTTTCTCCAATTAGAGTCTAAATTATAACTATTGTAAAGAAAGCTAGGTAGTTGATTATCAATATTAAGTAATTCGTTTTTAGGAAGCTCATAAATAAATTCAGCATTTACTTCCTCATTTAATTCTTTTGGAACATGGTTATATTTTGTAAGTTCTTCATAAGACTTATTAAGAAAAGTATTTTGTTGATTGGTATGACAGTACTTATTAATGTTTTCTTGATTAGCTATATATTTTTTA
>NYYE01000038.1 GCA_002686655.1 Crocinitomicaceae bacterium
CTGATTTTGAAATAAAAATCCATGTTGGGTGTGATAGTCAGAACATTTCACAACATACCAATTATGCAACCACCGTACTTTTTCATATTGGAAACACTGGTTGTCATTTTCTATATCACAAAGAAAAACTCCCTAAAATTGACGATATGTGGACTAAACTTTGGGGAGAAACAACAAGGTCAGTGGAAGTGGCAAACTATTTAAAAAATCATGATATTAAGGTAGACTCAATAGACTTAGATTTTAACAGTGATGAATCTTATAAATCCAATAAACTAGTTTCAGCTTCGGTTGGTTTTGTAGAATCTATGGGTTTTAAGGCCAATATTAAACCTACTATACTTCCCGCAATATCAGCTGCTGACATGATGTGTTAGTATAAAAAATAGGATATATTAATTCTTGATAAATTTAGTCTGAAAAGACTTGTTATCAGACCTGACATTTATTATATAAATACCATTTTTAAATGATGAGACATTTACAAATTTGTTAGGGGACTTAAATACTAATCTTCCCGAAACATCAAAAATCTCTATGTCATCAATTTTTTGAAAATTAGGTAGTTTTATCTTTATAAAATCTGAGCTTGGATTTGGTACAACTCTGATTTCATTATCCAATAAAATCTCATTATCAGAAGCAACAATATCAAATTGGAACCAGTTTAAGTTGTACTCCTGTAAGGTAATAACAACTCTAATATGATGAACACCTTTATTTAACCAGAATACTTCAGATGTATTGGTTGTTTGCCATGTTTGCCACCCACCAGTTGAATTAAAGTTGGCCTGATTTAAAGTTGTTGCATTTCCAAGGGTATCAATTAATTGCATCTCAAGACTTCCATTATGCCCATTAGAAGCATTTCTGTAACTTACTTGAAAACTACCTGAGTATTTAGCATTTATGTAATAATCTACATAATCACCTGTATTTAAGTAACCTATATTGTATCCTCCATCAATATCCGAACACCCTTCAACAGAAATTCCCGATTCGAAAAAGTAATTTTCTGCTTCAATTTTTCCAGGAATACAATTGTAAGTGCAAGATAGCTCATTGGTAACTGGCCTGTGAGAAAATGGTGCCAATGCAGTACCATCAGTTGCATTTATTTGATTTCCAGAGTAAGAAACAGCTACTTTTGTAGCAGCGCCAGTAATACTAGACCAACCTTGAATGGCACTATTTAATTGTAAGTTGATAATCCTTGGAAAATTAGGGTCGAATTGCATTCCTCCAATGGTTATACTACTTGTGGAGTCTATATGTATTGTAAATGCCTGATTAGGGTTATTGATTAAACCAGCAGAAATATTGTTAAAATCTATAGCCTTGCTAAAAAGAAGTTCAATATTGGTGTCGTCTAATGTCTTTGCAGCTATAAAATTTGCATCAATTGATGTGATATCACCGTTTCTTACAAATTCAAACGAATTAACATTAATTTCTCCACCATCACAGTGCAGCCTAATTTTGTGACGTCCAGCAGGTAATATAGCGTTAGAAATAGTTGCAGTGCTCCAAAAGCTCCAGTTATTAGTATTTGACAATGGTGTAGACGGAGTAAATAAAGTGTCGTTAATTGAAAATTTAATTTTCGAATTACTATTGTGTGCTGAGTATCTAAAGTTAATATCATAAACTCCCGAAGAATCTATATCAACTACATACTGCAAAAATTCTCCCTCTTCAAACCACCCTACTTGATAGCCATTGTGAAAAAAGTAAACATCGTTACATTCACTTATATCAGCTCCATCATTTCTGTAAGACCACCCTTCGTTCCAAGCCGTATATGTACCTGTAGTAACATGAAAATCAGAAACAACATTATCATAATATGCTTCTCCAACAACTCCCATATCAAAGTCAGGAGCAAAAATTCTTCCTGGTATAGTGGCTACACTATCATAAGGCTTGGTTTCATTAGAATATACTTGTCTAAACATAGCATCAATAACATCATTTTGATAAGTACAGTTTTCTAATTTTAAATCTTCGGTTAATTGGAACAAAGTATTAACAGCAGTATTAGTTGAAGGAGGATTATTTCCAGAACTCCAATAATTTAATAGATTTTCAAAATCAACTGTTTTAGTTATTGACATTGGGCAAGAAATAGATTCTAATTTTTTCATTGGCCACCATGCCCAACCTAGATCATGATCTTCAAAAAGCCTTATGGCGTTTCTAAACCAAGTATTAGAATTTTCACCTGACTCACCAAACCAAATAGGCACATCCCAATTATCTCTTATATCAAGTGCCCACTGTATATCAGCTTGAAAATTTTTAGACCAGTATTTGTGTGGGCTATAAACCATATTNTTATCCCANGGAGGNGTTAACCCACTAAANTCATTAGCATACCAATTACCTTCAATAAATATTATATGATTGGTGTCAGCTGCTCGAACACTATCAGTAAGCTGGGTATAAAAATTTCTTAGAACATTAGGCCCAAGATTCCAGTTGGTTTCGTTTAAAAAATCATATCCAGCAATAGCAGGCTCATTGACATAATGCTCGGCTATCTTTTTCCAAAGCGACATGGTTTTATGTTGGTTATTGATATCTTCCCAAAGCGAAGGGTAGGCTGGATTATAATCGCTTATTCCAGTATTACCACCTTGACCACCTGGAGCAGCATGTAAGTCCAATACTACATACATATTATTCTGTTTACACCAAGAAACCAAACTATCTGTCATCTCAAAGCCTTTATTTAGCCAGGTATTTTGTCCCAAGACAGGTTCTTCTTGAATAGAAAGTGTAAAGAGATTGTAATGCATTGGTAATCTAATAGCATTAAACCCCCAGGCAGCTAAGGAATCAATATCAATTTTTCTAACATGGTTGGCATACCAATTATCTAAAAAAATATCTTTTTCGGTTGTACCAACTAATTGCTCTATTTTATCTTCAAATTCCCATTGCGCAGAAGCAAATCCTGCTGCTTGAAGCTGATAAGGCTCTATTAACATCCAACCACCTAGATTCATGGTTCTTAAAATAACGGTATCTCCATTGGCATTTACAATAGCCTTTCCGTTGGTATGAAGCAGGGTTTGGCTGTTTATACTAACACATGTAAGTATGAACAATAAATTGATATAAAATTTCATTCTGGAAATATAGTCTATTATCCTAATAGCATGGATTTTGTTCAATAGCACCATCAGCTGCATTGATATCACCAGCAGGGATAGGTAATAATTCACTACAACCCGTAACATAGTTTGTTTTACCATAGGTCTGGCCATTGTCATCAAAGTTTTGGAAAACAGTTGCTGCATCTCCCCACCTTACTAAATCATAAAAACGATCACTTTCAAGTCCTAACTCAACTCTTCGTTCGTGATAAATACTAGCCTTCAATGGTCCATGTCCTAAGAGTGAAGTTTCTTTATAAGTAGAAATAACAGGTGAACTAGGGTCATAATTATTTAATCCTGCTCTATTTCTTACGAGATTTAGAGAGCTTATGGCACTGGCATCATCACCTAATTCCATAGAAGCCTCAGCATGCATTAAAAGAACGTCAGCATATCNTAAAAAGATATAATCTAAGTTTCCATTACAATCTGCTGTTACTGGTCTTTCACTGTCAGGAATTAAATACTTCTGNCCCATAAACCCAGTTGGAGGATTCCAACTTCCACCAGTAAAGTCATGAGGAGCACCACCAAAAATACCTGGAATTGATTCTCCATCAAATACCACACTCGCATCTAATCGGGAATCTCCAGGCTCAAAGGCATTTATAAAATCTGTTGTTGGACATCTAAACCCATATCCCCAGCCCATATCTCTATCACCAAACCAAATACTTAACCAAGANCCTTCGTGCTCTCCCCAATTTCCATCTGGATCTTCAACCATGTGAAGAGANTAAACTACTTCTTGTCCCCATTGTTTANTNGATGAAAAAATATCTGAATANTTNGGTTCTAATCCATATAATCCTGAATTAACAACTGCTTCACACTGAGCTTTTGCTTGTGCCCATTTNNNTTGATATAAATAAGTTTTNGCTAANAGNCCATCNGCAGCTCCTTTAGTGGCTCTACCTTGTTCTGCTAAAGGNAATGTTGCTGGTAGATTTTGGGAAGCAAATAANAAATCTGCTTCAACTTGAGCGTAAACTTCTTCNACAGTNGCTCTAGGATTGGATAAATCAGAGCCATGAGTGGTTCCATCATCTTCTGCTGAAGTATAAAGCATAACCCCTCCAAAATTTCTTGCTAACCTAAAATAGCAATAGCCTCTCAAAAATCTACATTCTGCAATATATCTGTTTCTTACTGACTCATCCATTGGGATTTTATATTCTCCGGATGCATCTTTCTCAATCATGATATCAACAGCAAAACTCGCCCTAGCAANCATTCTATATAAATCTCCCCAAATCCATGAAGGAACATCAGTATTAGGAGTTGCATTAAAGTTCATACAATCATACATTCCTTGCTGATCTCCATTACTTTCTCCCCCCTTTACAGCATCGTCTGACATTACAGAACCAACTGCCCAAAGAGAAACAACATTCATTCTCCATGCTTGAACATCATAGGCAGCTACAACTGCTTCAAAAGCAGAACCCTGATCTACAAAATAAGGTTTATTAACGTTTCCTGGTTGATCTAACTCTAGCCATTCTTTGCTACAAGAAGCACTAGCAAATACAATAATAAAACAAATTAGTTTTTTTAAATTTCTCATAATTCTTTAATTAAAATGATGCGTTAATTCCAAAGTTTAATGTCTTAGGTATGGTATAGTTACCTAAATCAGCTTTTTGCACAAAGACACCCCAAGTACTTCCCAGTTCTGGATCCCTTCCAGAATATTTAGAGATGGTAAAATAGTTTTGAAGCGCTACGTAAATTCTTAGTTTTTCAATATTAGCTTTTCTTGATAATGACTCTGGAATGGTGTATCCTANAGAAATATTTTTAAACCTTAAAAATGATCCGTCTTCAATATATGCGTCAGATGATTTTGCATAATTGTTTTGTCTGTCTCCGCCCAATTGAGCTATTGTTGCGTCAGTATTATCAGGCCTCCACGCATCAGTCAACATATAGCTAGACATATTGGTTTGCTCATAAGGGGTCTCGGTAAAAACTTTGACAGTATTAAATATATCGTTTCCATGATTCCAGTACATNAATAGACTNAAATCAAANCCTTTATACGAAAAATTACTTGTTAAGCCCATGGTAAAATCAGGATAAGGAGATCCAATTTTCACTTTATCATCCTCATTAATTTGCCCATCGTTATTTTGATCTACAAATCTGTAATCGCCAGGACCGACTGTTGGGCCATAACTTTGTTGAGTTAATCCATTGTCATCTGTGTAAGTTAAAGCATCTACTTCGTCTTGAGATTGGAAAATACCATCCACTTGGTATCCCCAAAAATCACCCACTTGACTTCCTACAATTGTTCTGGTATAATATTCTAAAGCGTGAAACCCTCCACCTTGAATAGTAAAATCTTCATTTCCAAGAAGTTTAATAATCTTGTTAGAAACTCTACTAATATTAGCAGAAATAGAATAATTAAATTCTCCCTCACTTTTTTGATAACTTAAGCTGAAATCAAATCCTCTATTTTCCATAGAGCCAATATTGGTGTTTGCAGCACCTCCAACACCCCAAGCGGATAAAATATTGGGGTTCCCCATTATCATATCTGTAGTAGTTTTGATGTAATACTCTGCTGTAATCCATAATTTATTTTTAAATAATCCAGCATCTAAAGCAATATTGGTCATTCCAATAGTTTCCCACCTTAAGTAAGGATTTGGTACAAAATCGACAGTGGAACCAGATATTTGAGTTTGTGTTCCGTCAGGGCCAAAAATTACAGCACTATTATTAATAGAGGTGGTACCATTGTAAGCAAAATCTCCAGCTGGCTCACTATTGCCAATTTCTCCATATCCTCCTCTAAGTTTAAGAAAGCTTACATCCTTCAGACCAAAATTCTTAAAAAATGTTTCATTATGTAATTTCCATCCTGCCGAAAACCCAGGAAAAACTCCAAATTTTTCAGACGATCCAAATCTTGAAGAACCATCTCTTCTCAAAGTAGCAGTTAAAAAATATAAATCATTATATTCATAATTTAATCTTCCAAATACGGAGGCATATCTTCTGTAACTAAACCCACTGTAACTTTCATTATATGCTGTATTTATGGTTCCTGTGTTACTTAGTAACATATTTGTTGGGACTTCATTATTAACAGACCCACCAAGATAAGTTTTGCTCATTCCATAATTTCTATTATCCCAGTCATATGCAGATGTTCCACCCAAAAGATTTATGGTATGATNCCCAAAAGTTTTATCAATCTGAATAGTGTTCTCCCAGTTCCAAGAAAACCATCTGTTAAAATTATTTCCAAGACCATCAATATCATTTTTGTCGGTAGCATCAATGTANTAGATAGGATTGTAATACCATCCATTTTGAACAGAGTAATCACAACCAATCAGTGTTTTTAGAGTTAGCCATTCAAATGGTTTATATTCTAAGTAATTGTTAGTTAACAACTTATCAGTCCAAGTCATCCCATATTGTGTGCCGTTTCTGTAGAGTGCGGCTAGAGGGTTGCCTGTATTTCCTCTTGGGGTGTTCATCCAAGCTAAGGAATCCGTGGAGCTATAAAATTCATGATCTTCCGGGACCAAAGTTAGCGTGTCAGGAAAAGTGGTGTAAGGTGTTGTTGGAGTAATAGTNGGGTCCATAGACATTGCTGCTAACAAAATACTATTTTCGGGTCTATCACCATTAAAAGAGGTCCCCTTTCCGCCGTCTCTAACGAGGCTCATACTTGTACCTACTTTTATTTTGTCTGAAAGCTGAAAATCTAAATTGTTTCTGAAGGAATATCTTTTATAGAATGTGGATGGGACCACCCCTTTTTCGTCAAAATAATCTAGAGAAACCGAGTAGGTTGCTTTTTCAGAACCGCCAGAAATATTTAAATGAGCATTATATATTGCTCCACCTGGGAATAGAAGGTCCTGCCAATCTGTTCCATTTCCTAATGCATCTGGGTCTGNAAAATCTGCATCTGGTGTTTCNCCCCTTACGGAGTCAGCATAATTAAATCCAATAGCATTTTCNCTTGCATTCATCATATCCATTTTCTTAATCAATGATTGAACACCATAATAGCTGTCAAATGTTACCTTAGGCTTACCATTCTGCCCACGTTTCGTTGTTATTAAAATAACTCCNCCNGCTGCTCTAGCTCCNTANATNGNTGCTGCAGAAGCATCTTTTAGTACATCTATTGTTGCAATATCTTGTGGAGCAATAGCATTTACTGCTGCACCATCTAGCGGCATGCCATCTACAACATAAAGCACNGGTGATCCATTAATTGATCCTAGTCCACGAATTCTCACTTCTGTGTTTGATCCTGGTGATCCATTGTTATTGACTACCTCCACTCCAGCTGCCCTTCCTTGAAGCGCGTCTGCTGCTCCAGCAACTGCCGTTTGCATAATTTCTTTAGAATCTACTTGAACGATTGACCCAGTGACATCTTCAGACTCTTGAGAACCATAACCTACAACAACCATTTCTTTTAAAGTTTCATTTTTCATATTAAAATCAAAGTTGCCTGAGCCTTCAACAAGCATCTCTTTTGTAAGATATCCTACCATTTTAATAATTAAAACTTGATTAGTTTCTGCCTCAATACTAAATTTACCATCTATATCTGATGTAGTGCCTTTATCCGTATCTTTTACTTGTATTGTGGCAAATGGAATACCTATGCCTGTAGCGTCGTCTTTGATGGTCCCAGATATTTTATTGGACTGGGAGATTAAATTAACACTCAAAAGAACTGAAATTGAAAGAAAAATATTTTTTAACATATTATATTTATTTTATTATTAAGAACTATAATTAATATATAAGCACATACATTATTGTAAAAATTACACAAAGCTATTGTAAAACTAACAATTTCTTAAAATTAAATTAACTCTTTTCGAATTTTTTTAATTTTTAGAATGTTTATTACATTTTTTTAAAACTAATTTAAGACAACACCTTTATCATATGTTAACTTATATAAAAATGTTTTTTACTAAATTTGTCACATATTAAACAATCATGAAATTTAGATCTAGCTGTCCAGTAAGTAGTGCCCTTGACATTATAGGTGATAAGTGGTCACTTGTAATTATCAGAGACATGCTCTATTTTAATAAGAAAACATTCAAAGAACTTTCTAATTCGCGTGAAAATATNGCTACCAATATTCTTGCTGACAGACTTAAGNGNTTGGAAGAAAAGGGTATATTGACAAGAAATGATGTTAAGGACAATAAAAAAACTAAACACTATAAGTTAACAAAAAAAGGACTAGGGTTAAAACCAATGTTGCAAGAACTTGGTAAATGGAGCACTACTCATTTAAAAAATGATCACCCTAAAATGCTTTCTAAAGAAATATTTTTAGAAATTTCTCATAGCAATTAATGTTGTTTTATTTTCTTAAGAATTTAAATAATTATTCTAATTAATTCATGATTTTGTCAAGTNTACTAATCTAGTTTAAAGACTTAGATTAGCCAAATNTCATTAATTGAACAGATTACTTTTATAATAAAAGTGTTAATGTTGCAATAATGTTTTTTTGACATTTTAATACAAATTTCTTAATTTTTTTTGTTAAGTTCGTTAACATTTAATTAACAAACAATCACATAAATTATGAAATCATTATTAACAATTTTTATCATGGGGGCATGTACACTTATGTACGGGCAATCCCAAACTGTTTCTGGTGTTGTTTCAGACAATGATGGTTCTGGGTTACCTGGCGTAAGTGTTAAGGTTAAGGGAACTTCAGCTGGAACTGTCACTAATGGAGACGGTAAATATTCTATTGATTCTGATGCCAATGGAACATTGGTTTTTTCATTCGTAGGATATAAAACACAAGAAATAGCAATCGAAGGAAAAACTTCTTTAAATGTTACAATGTCTGAAGGAATTGTAATGGACGAAGTAGTTGTCACTGCATTAGGTATATCAAGAGATAAAAAATCAATTGGTTACTCCACCCAAACTGTAGATGGAGAAAGTTTAGCAGCTCAAAAAGATGTAAATTTTATGAGTACTCTTTCTGGNCAAGTTGCTGGTGCTCAAATTAAAAATAGCGGTACAATGGGGGGGTCAGCTAATGTTATTATTAGAGGTTACACTTCAATATCAGGTAACAATCAACCATTATTTGTAGTTGATGGTATTCCAATTAGTAATGATATAACAAACACCTCTAATCAACAAACTGGTAGAGGGGGCTTCGATTATGGTAATGCAGCCATGGATATCAATCCTCAAGATATTGAAAATGTTTCTGTTCTTAAAGGAGCTGCTGCTTCGGCACTTTACGGAGCTAGAGCTGCAAATGGAGTTGTTTTAATTACCACAAAAAAAGGATCAAAAAAGAAAGGTATAGGTGTTTCAGTTTCTCATAACACAACAATTGGGATGATTAACAAAAACACAATGCCTACTTATCAAAATGAGTATGGTGCAGGATACGGTCAATATTATGGTCCTGACACAGCATTTAACGGTGCCGTTGTAAATGGTTATGTTGAAGAAATTGACCTTGATGGCGACGGAGTTGCTGATGCACTTGCTACACCAATGGGAGATGACGCTTCTTATGGTCTAGGTTTTGACCAAATTGATAACCTTCTGACTTGGGAATCAGTTCATCCTGAATTGCCAACTTATTTGCAAGCACAACCTTATCAAGCTTCAGCAAATGACCCAACCACTTTTTACGAAACATCTGTTATGACTACAAATTCTGTAGCGTTAGATGGGTCTAATGATAATGGTAGTTACAGGTTTTCTGTTACGGATATGTTTAATAAAGGAATATTGCCTAATAGTAATTTAAGAAGAAATAATGCTTCATTAAATGTTAGCTATGATTTAAGTGACAAGCTTAAATTTAGTTCTTCGATGCAATATGTAAGAAATGAAGGTANAGGAAGGTTTGGTACAGGATATGACAACAGAAATGTCAATCAGTCTTTCAGACAATGGTACGATGTGAGTGTAGATATGCAAGCACAAAAAGAAGCCTATGAACTTAATAATAACAATCTTTCATGGAATGCTTATGGATTCGCATACTCTGACGATCCTAACAAAAGAGATAAGCCGCATTATTTTGATAATCCATATTACATGAGACATCAGAATTTTTCTACTGACTCTAGAGATAGATTTATTGGAAATGTTGTTTTGAACTACGAGATTAATGATGTTTTTAATATTATGGGACGAATTACCAATGATAATTTTTCTGAATTGAGAGAAGAAAGAATTGGTTTCCAATCTGTTGATGTTCCATCATATAGAAAATATACAAAATCTTATTACGAAAGAAACTACGATTTATTTTTAAATTTTGACAAAGACTTNAATGAAAAANTAAATCTTTTTGGNATGGTCGGAACTAATATCAGAAGGTCTTCTGAAATAGTAACTGACGGGTCTACAAATGGAGGTCTAGTTGTTCCAGGAGTCTATTCTTTCAGCAACAGTGTTAATACACCAGAAGCTCCTACAGAATTTGACCGCCAAAGAGCAGTTGATGGATACTTAGGTAGAGCTACTTTAGCATATGACAGATTTTTATATTTAGATTTATCAGGAAGATATGATATCAGTTCAACTTTACCATCTGATAATAATTCATTTTTCTATCCTGCTGCAACAGCAAGTTTAATTTGGACTGAATTAGCTGATATATCCGGATGGGATTACGGAAAACTTAGATTAAATTATGCTCAAGTAGGTAACGATGCACCAATGCAAAGTTTACAAAATGTATATTCAATCGGAACACCATTTGCAGGAACAACTCTAGCAAGTGCTCCAAATACAGGATTAAATAGCAATTTGAGCCCAGAAAATACAACAAGTCTTGAGCTAGGTCTTGAAAATAAGTTTTTTAACAATAAGCTTGGTTTGGATTTAACTTTTTATGATGCAACAACAGANAATCAAATTTTAGCTATTAGATCGTCTTCTGCATCTGGTACTTATTTTCAGTATGTTAATGCTGGAAGNATCAATAACAGAGGAATTGAAATTCAAGCTTATGCAGATATTGTAAAATCAGGTGATTTTACATGGAACGCAAGATTAAATTGGGCTCGAAATATTAATGAAGTCAAGTCTCTTAGAGAGGGCGTTGATAACTATGTTCTCGCATCTGTGCAAGGTGGAATAACTGTTAACGCAACTGTAGGAGAATCTTATGGAGCTATAAAAGGGACAAATTATGTATATAATGATAACGGAGATAAAATAATTGTTCCACATGGAGATTATGGAGCTAATGATACTGATGGAGATGGTGTATATGATGAATTTCCATATGGTGTTGGATATGCTAAAACCGCTCTTCCAGAAGTAGTTGGAAATATCCTTCCTGATTGGACAGGAGGTCTTACTAACACTTTCACATATAAAAATATAACTGCTAGTGCATTAATTGATATGCAATGGGGTGGCAGCTTTTTCTCATTAGATACTTGGTATGGATATGGAACNGGTATNTATGATTTAACAGCTGGAACTAATGATGATGGTAATCCTGTTAGAAATTCTATTGCTGATGGTGGTGGTATTGAGATAACAGGNGTAACTGCAGTTTATAATGATGATGGAAGTATAAATACTTCTGCTTCAACAGAAGAAAATACAGTCAGTGGTTACATGGGTCACTACAATAATGCTATAGCTTGGAGACATGCTCCGAATGCTATGCATGTTTATGATGCGACTTATATTAAATTAAGACAAGTTTCTCTTTCTTACTCACTACCTAAAGACAAATTGCCAAAAGGTATTCAAGGTTTAGATATTGGGTTAATGGGAAGGAATTTAGCTATCTTATTTAAAAAATCACCTCATACTGATCCAGAAGCAGGTCTGAGTGCTGGAAATATACAAGGAAATCAATCAGGAGCTTATCCTGCTGTAAGACAAATCGGGTTTAACCTAAATTTAAAATTTTAAGAATATGAAAACAATTATAAAATATAGCCTAGTATCAGTCTTATTTTTATCATTAAGTTGTACAAAAGACATTGAAAGATTTAATGATAATGACAAGGCTCCNACATCAGTTCCAGCTAATGCATTATTTGCCAATGCAACAGTTGAGTTGATGGACTACTTATCAAGCCCTAATGTAAATGTAAATACATTCAGGTTGTGGTCACAACATTGGACTCAAACAACNTATACGGATGAGTCTAATTACCAACTTACAGAAAGAAANATTAATGGTGAGGTATTTGATAGAATGTATGCTAGAGTGCTTAGAGACGTCAGTGAATCAAGAGCACAAGTAAATGCTAGCACCAATTCTGATGATATCAAAAATACACAATTAGCAGTTTTAGATGTAATAGATGTATTTGCTTACTCAATATTAGTGGACATATTTAATGATGTTCCCTATACAGAAGCAATTGGTGGAGTAGAAAATTTAACCCCTGCATACGATAATGCACAGACAATTTACTCAGATTTGGCTAGTAGATTAGATGCGGCAATAGCAACCTTAGGNTCTAGTACAGATATGGGAGATTTTGCTGGATCAGATTTGATCTACGCAGGAAGTACTTCTCACTGGACAATGCTTGCTAACTCTCTTAAATTAAGAATGGGAATGAGAATGGCAGATGTTTCTGGAAGCGGAAGCCAAGCTATGGTTGAAGCAGCAGCCTCTGGTGTCTTTGCATCAAATGCTGATCACGCCTACATCATGTATCAATCTTCTACACCTAATACCAACCCTTTATGGGAAGATTTAGTTCAGAGTGGAAGAACGGATTTTGTTGCTTCAAACACACTAGGAGATGTAATGAATTCATCTAACGATCCTAGAAGAGCTATGTATTTTAGAAATCTTGATGCTACAGGTGCAATTATTGGAAATCCTCACGGAGCCGGTGGAGCATATCCAGACCACTCCCAACCTGGGAATATATTAGAAGACCCTACACATCCTGGTGTATTACTTTCTTACGCTGAAGTATGTTTTCATTTAGCAGATGCTGCTAATAGGGGATGGAACGTAGGCGGTGATGCTGCTACGCATTATGCTAATGGTGTTTCCGCTTCAATATTACAATGGGGAGGAGATCAAGCTGCAGCAGATGCATATCTATTAGAATCTGATGTTGCTTGGGACGCTTCAATGGCTAATCAAAGAATAGGAACTCAGAAATGGATTGCTATGTTTGATCAAGGTATTGAGGCTTGGTGTACTTGGAAAATGTATGATTATCCAACCATGAATACTGCAGCAGCAGCAGGAACTACCCCACCTACTAGATATAACTATAGCGTAGATGAAACCCAGACAAATGGTCCGAACGTTTCTGCAGCTAATGGCGGAGTTGCTGATGATGTATTTAACAAAGTTTTTTGGGATGTAAACTAAACTTTATTAATCTTTAAATTTTCATAAAAGCCCCTTTTGGGGCTTTTTTTTATGTCTTATCTTTAAAAACGAATCGAATAGTGGACCTGCTTCTTTGTTGGATTAAAATTTCTTTAGATTTTAAAAAGTCTGGAATATCTAAACTATTATAATGTCTTATGGTAAGAAGGTCTACCTTTTCATTGAATTTTACTTTATAATTTTTTTGTAAATCCTTTATTAGGAGGGGTAATTTAAGGGGGCTAATTATTCCACAAACTGAAAAACTTAATGCAGAGTTTTGCATTAGATGAACTTTATAACCTGAGTAATAAAAAATTGAAAAAATTTCGCTGATATGCTCCTCAAAAACAAATGAATAATCTTTAGTAGTAATAGAAAGTAAAAATTGATTAGGCTTATATATTAGTGAAGGTATTTCACGATCATCTAACCCACTTTCACTTATCAAACTCCCTTTATTAGACGGAACTAAAAAAGACTTTATACGAAGATTAATTTTTTTATTTTGAAGTGGTTTTACGGTATTTGGATGTATTACTGAAGCACCTAAATAAGAGAGTTCAATAGCTTCTTTGTATGAAATATTTTTAAGTACTTTTGTATTATCAAACCATTTGGGATCTGCATTTAAAAGCCCATCTACATCTTTCCAAATTACGACTTCATCCAAAGCTAAACAAGTTCCAATTATTGAAGCAGTAAAATCACTACCCTCTCTACCCAACGTAGTGGTAAGCCCATCAGAATTAGAACTTATAAAGCCTTGAGTAACATAAAGCTTTTTTTTATTGATAGTTTGATTTACTATTTCATTTGTCTTTTCCCAATCTACGTCTGATTCTATTAAATTTAATTTTGTCTTTATTATTTTCCTGGCGTCTACCCAATTGTTTAAATAACCCTCTCTATTTAAATATGATGAAATAATACAAGTTGACCAAAGCTCCCCATAGGATACAATTTTAGAATAACTTAGGTTATTATCTTTTTTATTATTACTTAAAAAGCTTTTTAATTCATTGCTTAAAGAGTTAAATTGGACTACAAAATCGTCATCTTTATTTAGCACAAGATTATTTATAATATCATAATGAAAATCAATACACTTATTCGTTTTTTGAATAGCAGAATCCACATCATCGTTTAGATAACTCTTCCAAATTTCTTCTAGTTGATTAGTAGTCTTATCTATTGCTGATACTACAATTACGGTCAAGCCCTCTTTGTGTAGAGAAACTATTTCTTTAAGATTAATTATTGCATCAGAATTTTTTACAGATGCTCCACCAAATTTGAATATTCTAGTCAATTTATATTTTTAAAAATACATTAAAGCTAATACTTAATGGGATTAAAAAAAATTATACAAGTAAATCCCCCCAAATC
>NYYE01000039.1 GCA_002686655.1 Crocinitomicaceae bacterium
TAAAGGTGTTTGGGCTCAAGTTAGAGGAGTCATAAAAAGCAATGTTTTGATTGACAAAATCAAAAATTACATCTTTTAAAATTAGTTTTTCCGTAATGGCGCTAAAATATTCAGGCTCTACTTTTATGTCTGGCTCAATTGCTCTAGAGTCTGTAACCTCCCTCCCATTTTTGGTTTTAAACTTTTTTACCAAGCTGTCTTCTATTTTTTTAGAGCTTCCTTGCATGGAGGAGTAGTCTAGTTTTTGGATACATCTGCCACTTGGAGTGTAATATTTAGCAACTGTTAGCTTAATTTGTCCGCCAAAACTGACAGGTTTCGTTTGTTGGACAAGTCCTTTGCCAAAGCTAGTATTGCCAATAATAACAGCCTTATCCAAGTCTTGTAGGCTTCCTGCAACTATTTCACTTGCTGATGCTGAGTACTCATCAATCAAGACTGCCAGCTTTAAATTTTCTGCTATTGGCGGTGATTGCGTAACATAAGAACGATTCATTTCTTTAAGCCGGCTTTTAGTGCTGACAACCTCCTGGCCTTTTGGAATAAAAAAATTAACAATTTTCACCGCTTCATTGAGTAGTCCTCCTCCGTTAGAGCGTAAATCAATAATTAAATTTTCTATGTTCTCTTTTTGAAGATTTATTAGGGCTTTTTTGAATTCTGAAGCGGCTGTATTAGTGAATGATGTGAGCTTTATAATTCCTGTACTCTCGTTAACTTTTTTGGCAAAATTAACAGCAGGAATTTGTATTTTTTCTCTTTTAACCTCCTTTGTTTGTTCTTCTCCGTTTCTTAAAATTTTTATATTTATTATGGATTCTGCTGGGCCCTTTAATAAGCTTCCCACCTCTTCTAGAGACTTCTTAAATACTAAAACTCCATCAATAGATATTATTTCATCACCCGGAATTAGTCCATTTTTGCTNGCTGGAGANTTTTCATATANTTCAGANACNAGAGTTTTGTTATTTCTTTTCTTTATNGTTGCTCCTATACCTCCGTATTCCCCGGTNGTTGCAAATCTAAAGTCTTCTATTTGTTCTTCAGAAATATANACNGTNTATGGGTCTAAGGATTTGAGCATGGCNTCAATCNCTTTTTTCATTNCTCTTCCAGGTATNATTTCATCTACATAATGAGTATTAATTTTTTCATATATGGAAGAAACCAGCTTTAAANTCTTGCTAATTTCAAAATAATCAGTNTCTGTTTTTTGGCTGGAGGTAAGNGAGAGTGTTAAAAAAAACAATATTAATATCCTGCTGTTTTTCATTTCATTTAGTTTTTTTTAAAATGGTGGTCATGCATGAAAGTAGTTTAGAATAATCTATGATAGATTTTTCTAAATAAATAAATACCATTGCTTTGGGTGTTTGGATGTTGTTAAGCAACCGTCTATTATTAAAAAAAATTGCCCTCATTTGTCTTTTAATTTTATTTCTATCTACAGCTCTGGGAATATTTTTCTTAGAAACTGAAAACAAAACTGTTTCATTTTTGTTGTTCAGCGAAAATGATAAAACAGGGTCGACCGTTATTTTCGTTCCTTTTTGGAATAGTCTAGAAATCGTTTCCCTGTCTTTTAATGTGTGCTTTTTATTCAAAATCTAATAGCACTAAAATAAATAATCCTAATTATTAATCGGGCTGTTTTTCAGCTTTGATGTATTTTTCGATAGCCATTGTCATTGAAGGAACTCCTGGCATTGGGGCTTTGATATCTATTCTTAGCCCTGCCTTTTCAGCTGCTTGTACGGTAGTTGGGCCAAATACTGCNATTTTAGTGTTGTTTTGTTCAAACTTTGGAAAGTTTTTAATTAAAGATTGTATTCCTGACGGACTATAAAAAACCAAAACATCNTATTTGACATCTTTAAGGTCAGAAAGGTCACTGCATACGGTGTTATACAGTGTAGCATTTTTAAAATTAATTTGATTTTTCTCTAGCTGNTCAGGAATNTTTTTTCTTTGAATATCTGAACAGGGTACAAGATATCTTTCTCCGCTATGTTTTACAACCAGTTCCATTAAATCTTTAAAAGTTTGCTTTCCGTGAAATATTTTTCTTTTTCTGTAGACAACATAATTTTGTAGATAATAGGCCACGGCTTCTGAAACACAAAAATATTTCATTTGATCAGGGACAGAAAATCTGGTTTCTTTGGCCATTCTGAAATAATGATCAATCGCCATTCTGGAGGTGAAGATTACAGCAGAATAGTTACTCAGATCTATTCTTTGTTGTCTAAACTCTTTTGACGGAACCCCTTCTACATGAATAAAGGATCTAAAATCTACTTTAAGTGAATGCTTATTGGCCAAATCATGAAAAGGATTCTTATCATTTTTAGGTTTCGGCTGGGAAACAAGTATGGATTTAATATTCATTTTCACCTATTTATATGGTTAAATACTAAATTTCTTTCAACTAATTAGAAAGTTCAAAATTAATACCAATGGTAAAATTTCGAGTGTGCAAAGGTAAAAAATAATGTGTAAAAAAGAAATATTTTCTTTGAAGGCTTCTAGCAAAAGCATAATAAAGCGGTAAAAAAGATAAGTAAGAACTATAGCACCAAGCCCTAGGTTAATTACGTAGGTTTGCTCTGTAGAAATGAAAGAAAGGTAGGTGAATTTAATCAAAAGAATGGGGGCTGTTAGCCAACCAAGGTGAATAACCATCACCATGAATGATGTATAATAGGTGTTTAGTAAGTTGGGGGTTTGAAAAACTTTATCAGAAAGAAAAAGGAGGATTCTTTTTCCTAAAACAATACAGACAAAAGCAACTATAAGCCATATTGAAAATTCCTTTCTTTCGTTAAAAAACCCTGCTATAAAAGTTGTTTGTAGTGCTAATGAAGACCAAAACAGCACCTTCACAATTTGATCTTGAATGTTGTTGGAAACAAATCTAAAATTTGTTTTTTTTANGTTGGCTANAGCGATATTTTTGANAAGTAGCGGCCTGTTTCTGACACAATATGCAACTATTAAAACTGGTNTTAAAACTGCNAANAACAACAAAAACTGGTTATTAAATACTCTTTCTGTAAGCTGCATATGCGCAAATTAACCTATATCTTCTTATAAAATTAAATATTTTAGTGCTGTTTTTTATACTTTTGCCATCTTAAAACAAACAATTGTTAAAACCCTTATTACATAACAAGCTAAATAGAGCTGAGGCCGAAAAAATATTAGCTACTGAAAAATTCAATCGTTTGGTTATATCTTTTTACAGATATGTAGAAATTGAAAATGCTAAAGTGTTGAGAAATTTATTGTTTNAAGAGTGGAGTAAGTTAAATGTTTTAGGAAGAGTTTATCTTGCTAGTGAGGGGATTAATGCTCAGGTTTCTATTCCTGAGCCTCTTTTAAATAGGTTTCGAAACTTGGTAGACTCTGTTGCCTCACTCAAGGGGGTGGCATTTAATTTTGGTGCAGAAAAAAATAAGCTCTCTTTTTATAAGTTAGCGATTAAAGTAAAGAAACAAATTGTTGCGGACGGGCTTAAAGAAGTTGATTTTGATTTAAATAATATAGGTAAAAAGCTTTCTGCCTTAGACTGGAATAAAAAAATGGATGATGGTGCTATTGTTGTTGATATGAGAAATCACTACGAAAGTGAGGTTGGACACTTTAATGGTGCTGTTCTTCCTCAGTCTGTAACCTTTAAGGAAGAGCTTCCAATGGTTGTTGACTTGTTGAAAGGCAAAGAAGATGATACCGTGATGCTTTACTGTACTGGAGGTATTCGATGTGAAAAAGCGTCTGCCTTTTTAAAACATAATGGCTTTAAGGACGTTAACCAGCTTGATGGGGGAATAATAAACTACGTCAAAAGTGTGAAAGAAAATAATTTAGAAAACAAATTCAAGGGTTTAAACTTTGTTTTTGATGGGAGGATGGGAGAGCGGATAACTGATGATATAATTAGTAAATGCCATCAATGTGGTAGTGATTGTGATAAACATACAAATTGTGCTAATTTACAATGTAATTTACTTTTTATCCAGTGTACNNNGTGNTCTAAGNANAACNNAGGCTGTTGCTCTCCAGAATGCATAGANATTNTCAAGTTACCTAAAAAAGANCANAAAAAGTTAAGGGCAAAAAAGAAAAATAGATTAATTTTTCACAGCCACAAAAAAACAAACTTAGGTTTAAAATTTAAAAGATAACTCTTTATGGCGAAATTTAATCAGAGGAAAGAGCTTCGGCTGTCAAATTTAGCAAATGAGGTTCTTAAGGATTGGAGGAAAGATAACACCTTTCAAAAAAGCGTTGCAAAAAAACAAGGTGCTAAAGCTTTTGTTTTTTACGAAGGGCCCCCGTCATCTAATGGTTTGCCAGGTATTCATCATGTGATGGCTCGTACTATTAAAGATGTTTTTTGTAGGTACAAAACATTAAAAGGCTTTCTAGTCAATAGAAAGGCGGGGTGGGATACTCATGGGCTGCCTGTTGAGCTTGGCGTAGAAAAAGAGCTAGGAATAACTAAAGAGGATATTGGGAAAAGCATATCGGTTGAAGAATATAACGAGGCATGTAAAAAGGCTGTGATGCGATATACTGATGTGTGGAATGAACTTACTCATAAAATGGGTTACTGGGTAGACACCCAAGACCCTTATATAACTTACGAAAACAAATACATAGAGTCTGTTTGGTGGCTTCTTAAACAAGCGTTTGACAAAAAACTAATTTATAAAGGTTACACCATACAACCCTATTCTCCTGTGGCTGGAACTGGTCTTAGTTCACACGAATTAAATCAGCCAGGGTGTTATAAAAATGTGAAAGACACTTCTGTAACTGCTCAGTTTTTAATAAAAAAAGATTCTAATTCCTTTTTTGGTGGAGGTGAAAATGTATTTTTATTAGCATGGACAACAACGCCTTGGACGCTTCCATCTAACACCGCTTTGGCTGTAAACAAAAGTGTTGTTTATGTTGCTGTGGAGACTTTCAACCTTTATACCAATGAAATGGTAGTGGTGGTGGTTGCTAAAGAACTTTTAAGTAGTGTGTTTTCTGCTCCTTATGTTGACGTATCTGATTTAAGTGACGATAAAAAACAAGTTCCGTATAAGGTTGTGCAAGAGTTTAAAGGGTCTGAGCTAATAGGGCTTAGGTATAAACAGCTATTACCTATTGCTAGCCCCGCTGAAAATGCTGAAAATGCTTTTCAAGTCATTCATGGTGATTTTGTTTCTACGGAAGATGGCACTGGTATTGTCCATATTGCTCCTACCTTTGGTGCAGATGATGCGAAGGTGGCTAAAGACTCCAACGTTCCTCCGATGCTAGTAAAAGACAAAGATGGGGAGCTGGTACCTTTGGTTAATCTAAAAGGGGCTTTTATTGAGGGCTTGGGTGACCTAAGTGGAAAGTTTGTAAAAAACTCTTTTTACGGGGATGNGGATTCCAACAGAAAATCTGTTGATGTTGAAATTGCTATAAAGCTTAAGGAAGAAAACAAAGCTTTCAGAGTCGAAAAATATGAGCATTCCTATCCTCANTGTTGGAGAACAGACAAGCCTGTGCTTTATTACCCTTTAGACTCTTGGTTTATTAAAGTTTCTGCTTTTAAAGAGGATATGGTGGAGCTTAATAAGAGTATTAATTGGAAACCTTCCTCTACAGGCGATGGGCGATTCGGTAACTGGTTAGAAAATGCTAACGACTGGAACTTGTCTAGGTCGCGTTTCTGGGGAATTCCAATTCCAATTTGGCGAAGTGAAGATAAAAAAGANACCATTTGCATTGGCTCTATTGAGGAATTAAAAAAAGAAATCGTTTTTTCTATAAAAGCTGGAAACATGAAAGAGAATCCTCTTGAAAACTTTGTAGAGGGTGATTTTTCAGAAGATAATTATACCTTTTTTGACTTACATAAAAGTCATGTTGATAAGATTGTTTTATCCTCAAAAGGGGGAAAGCCACTTTATAGAGAAAGTGACCTAATAGACGTATGGTTTGACTCNGGNTCNATGCCNTTTGCTCAGTGGCATTATCCTTTTGAAAATCGTGAATTAATTGATGAAAATAAAGCTTTTCCTGCAGATTTTATAGCAGANGGCGTGGACCAAACTAGAGGTTGGTTTTATACTCTTCATGCTATTGCTGCNATGACCAAAAAGTCCGTTGCATACAAAAACGTGGTCTCTAACGGTCTTGTTCTGGACAAAAATGGACAAAAAATGTCTAAAAGGCTTGGAAATACCGTTGATCCCTTCAAAACTCTAGAAAAATATGGCCCAGANGCTACTCGCTGGTATATGATTTCAAACGCTCAGCCTTGGGATAATTTAAAATTTGATTTAGATGGTATTGAAGAGGTTACGCGAAAGTTCTTTGGTACACTGCATAACACCTATAGTTTTTTTGCTCTTTATGCTAACTTGGATAATTATGCTTTTAGTGATCGTAATAAGTCCAATAGTTTAAATGAATTGGATTATTGGGTTCTGTCCAGGCTTCATTCTCTTATTAAAAATGTGGATGCCTCCTATGAAGATTATGAGCCGACTCGAGCAGCAAGGCTCATTCAGTCTTTTGTGGTAGATGACCTTAGCAATTGGTATGTTAGGCTTTGTAGAAAGCGTTTTTGGAAAGGAGAGTTTACTGAAGACAAAAAAGCAGCTTATGATACTTTGTTTGTTTGTTTAAAAAATGTCAGTCTTTTAATGTCTCCTATTGCTCCTTTTTTTAGTGACGTTTTGTTTAAAGACCTTCAACACGTTAACTCTGTGCATCTAGCTGACTTTCCTAGTTTTGATCAAAAGTTGATTAATGATNCCCTTGAGAACAAAATGTCTCTAGCGCAGAAAGTCTCCTCTTTGGTTTTAAGACTGAGAAAAAAGACGAAAATAAAAGTTAGGCAGCCTCTTCAGAGAATTTTAATACCATCGTTAGATGAAAACTTTACGAAGAACATTAAGGATGTTGAAGAAATTATTCTCAATGAAGTAAATGTTAAAAATATAGAGTTAATTTCCTCTAACGACCCTATATTAAAGAAAAAGGCTAAGGTTAATTTTAAAGTTTTNGGTCCAAAACAAGGAAAAAACATGAAAGAAATAGCTGCAGTGGTNGCTGCATGGTCAAACAAAGACATTGTTGATTTTGAAACTAACAAAGGAAAAAATGTGGTGATAAGCTCTGGTGTTTTGAGTCTTTCGCTTGAGGATGTGGAAGTGGTTACCGCGGATGTTCCTGGGTGGGAAATTGCCAGCAGCGGAGTCATAACGGTGGCTCTTGATATTTCTATAAGTGAAGAGCTAAGAGAAGAGGGGGTTTCTAGAGACTTTGTCAACAAGATTCAGAACAATCGAAAAGAGCTTGGTTTGGAAGTAACTGATTTTGTTGAAATACAAGTTTTAACAGATCAAAAAACGAAAAGCGCTATTAATAACAATTTAAATTATATTTGTTCCGAAACACTGACAAAAAAACTATCCTTTGTGGAGGGTTTAAGTGGTAAAAACATATTTGAAGAAGAGGGTTTAAAATACTCTATTGAAAAACTAAATTGAATATCATGGCAAAAGAAAAAAACAGATATGGAGATGCTGAACTAGAAGAGTTCAGGGCAATTATNGAAAAAAAACTTGGTGAGGCAAGAGAGGATTTGTTGATTTTAAAAGGGTCTCTATCTCATAAGGACGACCATGGAACCAACGATACTAGTAGGTCTTTCAACATGATGGAAGATGGTGCAGAAACGTTAATGAGAGAAGAAAATGCCCAGTTAGCTTCAAGAACAGAAAAGTTTATAAAAAACCTTGAAAATGCCTTAATAAGAATTAACAACAAAACTTACGGTATTTGTCGAAAAACTGGAAAACTAATAAATAAAGATCGGTTGAGGCTGGTTCCTCATGCCACTTTAAGCATTGAGGCTAAAAAAGCTGAAAACTAGTTCTTCTTGGCTAAAAAGTATTACCCCGCTATTATTGTTTTACTTGTCTTATTTGTTGATCAGTTTCTTAAAATTTGGACAAAAACCAACTTTCAATTAGGAGAAAATATTTTTGACATTGGTGTTTTAAGGTTTGATTTTGTAGAAAATCCAGGAATGGCTTTTGGTCTTTCTTTTGGGGGGTTGTTAAGTAAATATTTTTTAGGCGTCTTTAGGTTGGTGGCTGTTTTTTTTATTGCAAAATATATTTTGCAACTTATTCGTTCTGGTGCTCATTGGGGTTTAATAACCTTAGCTTCTTTTATTTTTGCTGGNGCTTTAGGAAATATTTTAGATAATTTATTTTATGGTTTGATGTTTGACACTGGGACTAGTTGGAATAATGAAATTAGATATTGGGTGGGCTACTCGGGTGTTTCTACTTTTTTTGGAGGGCAGTACGCTGGGTTTTTAGAGGGTTGTGTAGTTGATATGATTCATCTAGAGTTTTATTGGCCAAAATGGACTCCGTTTGGGTTTGGAGGGAAAGAAGTTTTTCCACCAGTATTTAATATTGCCGATGCTTGTATTTCCTCTAGTGTTGGGTTGGTTATTGTTTTTTATAAAAGAATTGTAAGAAAAGAAGACTTAAGTTTTTCTATATTTAAGAAGAGTGCTAAATAACTATATTAACAATTTTACCAGGGACAACTATTACTTTTTTTACAGAACGTCCTCCTATTTGTTTGGTNGTTCTCTCATTAATTAAAACCCGCTTTTCTATTGTTTCTTTATCTAGATTTAAAGGCATTTTTATTTTAAACCTCATTTTACCATTGAAAGATATGGGGTATTCNTGTTCTGATTCCTTTATATATTCCTCATTGTGTTTTGGCCAGTTTTGCTGAGTTATGGATTCATTGTTTCCTAAGGTTAACCACAGTTCTTCACTTATGTGCGGGGCAAAAGGAGACATAAGAATAATAAGTTGTGACAATATTTCTTGGCTAGTTGCTTTTATTTTAGTCAACTCATTAACAGCAATCATAAAAGTAGAAATAGCAGTGTTTAGTGACAGGTTTTCAATGTCTTCTGTTATCTTTTTGATGGTTTTGTGCAATATTTTTAACTCTTTTTCTGTTGGTTTNGCGCTGTTAAAACCTTTAACAAGATTCCAAGTTNTTTTTAAGAAATTATTAACACCACTTATTCCATTNGTGTTCCATGGCTTGTGTTCTTCTATGGGGCCTAAAAACATTTCATAACACCTTAAGGTGTCTGCGCCATATTGATCGCATATTTTTTCAGGGTCTATTGTGTTAAAATATCTTTTAGACATTTTGCCTTGCTCTAATAATAAACTGAATTTAGTATCAAGTGTATCTTTTATTTGTTCTAAGTTTAATTTTTTTCCTTTTATTTCAAATAATGCAGATTTATATTCAGGTCTCCAGTTGGTAAAAGATACTATTTGATCAATATTTAAGTGGGCTTCTTTTGTTCCTGCTGATGAAACAAAATCAATGTGACAAGGTATTTTTATTAGGTTTGTATGGTCTTGAGTTTGGTNGTTTTCTACAAAAACAGGGAAATTNTTTTCTTTTTCTTTTTTAAGCCACAAAAAGTGTATTGGCCCACCNATCATGCCTTGATTCACTAATTTTTTGTAGGGCTCGTCAAAGGGGACTTTGCCATGNTCATATAAAAATTTAGTCCAAAATCTAGAATAAAGAAGGTGGCCTACAGCATGTTCTGCCCCTCCCACATAAAGGTCTACTTGATTCCAATATTTTAAATTTTCAACTGAACAAAAAGCGTGGGTGTTTTTGGGGTCCATAAACCTTAAAAAATACCATGAAGACCCTGCCCAACCTGGCATGGTGTTTTGTTCCATTCTATCTCCTTTAAAGATGTTCCAGTCGTCTGATTTTGCTCTCCCCAAAGGAGGATCCCCATTTTCTGTAGGTAAAAACTTATTAATTTTTGGTAATAATACCTGCTCGTTTTCTATAATTTTTGGAGTGTTTTTTTCATAATATACAGGGAANGGCTCTCCCCAATATCTTTGCCTTGAAAAAATAGCGTCCCTTAGTTTATAGTTTATTTGAGTTTTTGAAAAGCCTTTAGAGTCCATGAATTTTGTTATTTTTTCTATGGCATTTTCATAGCTCATCCCGTTTAAAAAATCTGAGTTTTTAAGTTTGGCATCTTTTTCTACGTAAGCTTTTTCTTGGCAATTGATGTTTTCAAAAATTTCTGGTATATCTATTTTAAATTCCTTTGCAAAATCATGATCTCTTTGATCTCCAGATGGGACAGCCATAACAGCTCCTGTACCATAATCATTAAGAACATAATCAGCTATCCAGATAGGTATTTTTTTCTTATTCAAAGGATGAATGGCATAGGCGCCCGTAAAANCACCTGTTGGCTTTCCTTTTTCAGAAATTCTTTGTCTNTCTGATTTTTTACTNGTTTGTTTTATGTAGTCTTCTATTTCTTTGCTTTGTTTTGTGGTTGTGATTNCTTTTACCAGCTTATTTTCTGGGGCAAGCACCATAAATCCCACACCATATATAGTGTCTAATCTNGTAGTAAAAACCTCTATCNGTTGGCCATTTTCTGTTTCGAAAAGAACAGTGGACCCTTTTGATTTTCCAATCCAATTTTTTTGTTGCTCTTTAAGTGAATTTGAAAAATCTACCTTTTCTAAACCTTTTAAAAGTCTTTCTGCATATGCAGAAATTCTTAAACTCCATTGAACCATTTTCTTCTGTTCAACAGGGTGTGCTCCCCTTTCTGAAAAGCCATCTTTTACTTCGTCATTAGCCAATACCGTTCCTAGCTCTGGACACCAGTTAACAACTCCTTCCGATAAAAAAGCTATCCTATAGTTCATTAATAAACTTTCTTTTTTTTGTTCATTATAGTTAGACCATTCTTTGGCTGAAAATTCTATTTTTTTAGTTGATGAAGCTTTAATGTTTTTAGTTCCATTTTTTTCAAAACATGATACTAGTTCCTCTATTNTTCTTGCTTTTTTTTCATTCTTATCATACCAAGAATTAAACATTAAAATAAAAAACTCTTGGGTCCACTTATAAAAATTTGGGTCTGAAGTTTTAATTTCTCTTGACCAGTCGTAGCTAAAGCCCAACCTATCTAGTTGTTGACGATATCTTTTAATGTTTAACTCTGTTGTTTCTGCAGGATGTTTACCTGTTTGAATAGCATATTGTTCTGCAGGTAATCCAAAAGAATCGTATCCCATTGGGTGTAAAACATTATATCCTAAATGTCTTTTATACCTAGAAACAATATCTGANGCTATATAGCCTAACGGGTGCCCTACATGGAGCCCTTCTCCTGAAGGATATGGAAACATGTCTAATACATAGTATTTAGGAAGATTATATTGGTTTTTAACAAGATAGGTTTTTTCTTTTTCCCATGTTTCTTGCCATTTTTTCTCAATTTCTTTATGGTTATATTCTAACATTTTTTTTCTTTGACACTTTATCAATTACCACAACAATTTCTCCTTTGATTTTTTTGGATTCAAAATGCAAAAGTAATTCTTCTGCTGTTCCCCTTATGTTTTCTTCGTATATTTTTGTTAACTCTCTTGACACACTAATAAGTCTTTCATCTTTAAGTTCTTTTTTTAACTCTTGTAAAAGTTTTATTAGTCTATGTGGTGATTCTAAAACTATAACTGTTGACTTTTGGTTAATAATTTTTTGGAGTTTGGTCTTTCTTCCTTTTTTATGGGGTAAAAACCCAAAAAAAGAAAATTCTTCTGTTGGAAAACCAGATTGTATTAAGGCTGGTATGATTGAAGTAGCTCCTGGCAGACAAAATATATTGATATTGTTTTCTTTTGCTTTGTTAACTAATAAATACCCAGGATCACTAATTCCAGGTGTTCCTGCATCTGAAATAAGAGCTATTTTAATTTTTTTTTCTTTTATTTCTTTAACTAATGACTCAACTATTTTATGTTCNTTGTGTTGGTGATAAGAAAAAATTGGTGTTTTTATTTCGTACTTTATCAATAGCTTTTTACTTGTTCTTGTGTCTTCAGCATAAATCCTACTAACGTCGCTTAATACCTCCTTAGCTCTATAAGTGAAGTCTCCTAAGTTTCCAATTGGTGTTGGTACTATATAAATTTCACCCATTGCTTTTATAATTATAATAAATAAAACCCATGTATTCTAGATTATTATACTTTTTACTTAGAGAGGAANTTTTAAAATTGTTATTAATGAAACTACTTATATATTTGCTTTTTTCACCTAAGGAAATTATTTTATTTACCTCATCATTTTTGTATATAAATGTAAATTCTGGATTTTTTTTGTTTATGAAGTTTGTTATAATTATTCTACCTAAGTTATGGTGGTTGTAACTATTATTTTCTGTGTGGATATTCATTACTTTATTATTTTTAACTATTACCCAGCATAGTAATTTATTTTCAATAATTGTTCTAATTAAGTAATAGTAGTTTTCTGAATTATCTAATGCATAGGAATCTATTATTTTACCTTTTAAATTTAGATGTTCTGGTGCTGTTTCGCTAAAAATTGTAAATGCGTTCTTTGGGGTCAAATTAATTTTAGATTTATTATTAAAAATTATTTTTTCATCTTTTTTAATTGTATAATTTGTTTCTTTTTGATTTAAATAGTTCAAATCTTTAATCTTTAATAATTTGCTTAAATTAAAAAAAGTATATTTTTCATTGGCTTTTGATATAATGGAAAAGCTATAAAGAGAGTCGTTTATTAAAAATGAAAGTTCCCAATTGTGTTTTCCAATATAGTCGTAACCACTACCAATACAAATAATTCCAAAATTTCTAATTTCTATTTTTTCTTGATTACCATAAGTGTTACTAATAATGAAAAGAAGTATAATTAGAATATTTTTCATTATTTAATTTTAACCCCGTCTCTTTTAATTTCAATTCCTCTCTTGTATAAGTAGGTTACTATTAGGTCTCCTTTATTATTGTAGAGCCTCCATTCTCCTTCTTTTTCTCCATCCTTATATTTACCGACTTCTTTAATCTCTCCATTTGGAAAATAATAAATGTGTTTGCCTATGGGTACATCGTTTATATACTCTCCTTGAAATTTTATTTGGTTTTTTTCTGTGTAAATAGTTTTCCATTTTCCGGTTTTCATTCCCCCAATAAATTTCCCTTTTTCTTTATAATCATTAATAATATAGACCCACTCCCCTTCCCTTTCTCCAAATAAATATTCTCCTTTAGTTATTAATATTCCATTAGTATCGAACTCTTTTACCACTCCATTTTCTCTGCCGTTGGTATATTCTTCTTTTCTTCTTTTTTGACCATTTTCATACCACCACTCCCATAAACCTTCTGGTTGATCTCTTATGAAACTCCCTTTTTGCTGTAGCTCTCCGTTTTTATAATAATATTTCCATTCTTTATTTTTTTTGTTTTTTATATAAATACCCGTTTTTTTAATTTGACTGTTTTCCCAGTAATAAACCCATAGTCCTGTTTTGTTGCTTAATGTGTCATAGCTCCCTTCATAAATAAGGGTATCATTTTTAAAAAATTTAATTTTACCTGTTTCTTTTATAGAATCATAAACTTTAAATAAACCTTGTTTTTTATTTTCTTTTATAACACCTAATAAATACTTATCTGAATTGAGAGGAATTTTAGTAAGTTCTAATCCTAAAGAAATTTCAGTTTCGCTCTCTTTCCCTTTATTAAAGCTCTCCATTTTTTCTAACTTCCCTTTATTGTTGTATTTTTTCACAATACCATCCTGCTTTCCATGAAAATAAAAAGCTTCTTCTTTTAGTTTTCCATTATCATGGTATTCTCTCCACACACCCTGCTTTTTTCCTTCAGAATCTAATCTATTTATTTCTTCTTTTTTATAAACAACTCCCATATTAAATTGGTATATAGTTTTAAGTTGTTGATTTTCATCATACTCTACAGAAACTCCATCTTTAATACCATTTTTAAAGTTATTTTCTTCTTTAATTTTATTAGTGCCTGGATAATATATTAATGACTTACCTGACTTTTTACCATTTATATATTTTGTTTCTTTTACTTTAAAACCACTAGAGTCATAAAAAATAGACAACCCATTTTTTAAGTTATTTCTATAATTTTCTTTTAAAGTTATACCACCGCTTGAGTCATAAAAAATCCAAGTACTATCAAGTAGGGAGTTTTTCCAAAAACCTTCTGATTTAATATTTTTATTTTCATAATAACTAATCCATTTGCCTTCAGGAATATCATTAATTAAATTACTTTTTAATGAATCGTCTTTTGTAATAAGGTCTGAATCTGTTTTTATATGTAAATCTGATAAATTATTATTGGAATTTAATATAGAAAAAAGCTCTGCGAATAATTCATCAGTGTTTTTTTTTGAATTAGAAAAAGATAATCCATTTTCTTGATTCATAAATATATTTTTATTAATCGATACCATAATTAGCAGTTAAAGTGCAATTATAGTGCCACAAAGGCTAAATTACAGAAATTTTATTTCGAAATATTTCTTTTTTAAGTTCAAGTGTTTCAATTTCAATTTTTTCGATCTTTCTCCTTTTATCAATTATTTTTTCTTGCTGTTTTTCTATTTTACTAATTTGTTTAAGATTACTTTTTATTTCATTATTTAGGTGCGCAAATCGATTTTTCGAAACTTCAAGTTTTTTTATTAGTTCTCCATTGAAGTTAGAAATTTGTTTTAACTGAACTCCAGACATTTCTTCATTTGAAGGTTGGTTGCTTTTTAGAGTATTTTCAAGGTAGTCCTTTACATCTTCT
>NYYE01000040.1 GCA_002686655.1 Crocinitomicaceae bacterium
CACAGTAGTATATGATGCAACTTCAGGAACACAAGATATACGACCAGACAGTTATTACAACTTAACTATTGATGGAGATGGAACTCACCAAATAGAATCTTCATCCATAAATGTTTTGGGAAATTTAGTTGTTAACCAAACTGGTACTACTGTATTTGATGTGAGGCAATTTAGTGCATCGGTCACAGGATCAACCGATATAGATGGAACCATTCAAATTTCAACAGGTACTTTTACTGCTAACGGGGTAACTGATATAGATGGCACACTTGAAATAAGTGGTACTGGAATTTATGATTCTAATGGAGATTTTGATGCTACAAATGGTTCCATTACTTTCTCTGCTGCTGGGTTTTTAAAATTATCAGGTTCCACTATTACTAGTTTTGGAACATTTACAAGAAGTACTGGAACTGTTGAGTATGATGGAGGAAACCAGAGTGTTATTGCTTTGTCATCATCTTCAAGCAGTAGTTATAATAATTTAACAATAAACGGTACTGGTACTAAAACATTAGCAGGAACTTCAAAAATATATGGTGATTTAACATTAACTGCTAGTGATTTTGATATTAACGGTAAAACTATTTACCTTAAAGAAAATATGAATAGGACATCTGGAAATTTGATTTCTGGTAGGGCTGCTAATATTACCATTGATAATAGTGGATCGCATAATATTTGCGCTTTTAGCGACGATGACATCACCATAAAAACTACATCAACTGGTGGTTCTGTTACCACTACTGGAGATATTAGTTGTAAATCAATTGATCTAACTTCGGGTTCTAAAACATTCTTAATTGATGGAGAAACCGTCAACTTAGATGAGGACTTAGTTGTTACAGCAGGTACATTTCAAATGACTTCTGGTGTCTTAAATATTAATAGTAATTCTAGTACCTCAGCAGTTGTTGAGGGAGGAACTTTAGATTTAGACGGAGGTACATTAACAGTAGGTAATAGTACATCTGGTGATATCTCTTTAACAAGTGGATTAATAGATGTTTCTGGAGGAACTTTAAGTATTGCAGATGAATTAGATGTTTCTAACGGTACGGTAACTCAATCTGGAGGAACCATAAATATAAAGTCTTACGTAGGTTCTGGTCATGGTTCTTCTAGTGCTAAATTTGAAATGGATGCAGGTGCTCTGAATCTAACAGGTGGAACACTTAGATTAAACGGTCAAACCACTACAAGCGCCTCTTCCAATCCAGCAATGAAAATAGCATCTGGTGTGTCAGTAACATCAACATCATCTCATACTACATTAATTCAATCTAATAATTCAACTAGTAATGATGAGGATATGTATTTAGATTTGAATGGAAATGATTTAGGAGCACTAACCGTTAATTTAACTGGACATGAAGTAACTCTTAATAGTAACGTAACACTTAATGGAAACTTAACTTTTACATCTGAAGATATTGTAACAGGTTCTAATACTTTAACTCTAAGCAGTACATCTACGGTTTCAGGTGCTGATGATTCTAAACATCTAAATGGGACTTGTGCTAAAATAACATCTTCTACTAGTGCTTTTACTTTTCCTGTTGGAGACGGAACAAGGTATAGACCTATTATACTAACACCAGCTGCTTCAAATTCAAATACATATACAGTTAAATACAATCATTCTCCTCACAGTGATGTTTCCATTTCGGGAACCTCATCCATAAATCATATAAGTCCTCAATATCACTGGGACATAAATCGAACATCTGGATCAGATAATGCCACAATTTCTGTTGCTTGGTCAGCTTCATCCACATATGGAACAGAAAATTGGAATCATGATATTTCTACTATGCTTTGGGCATATTTTGATGGTGCAGACTGGAACAGTATTGGTTCCACTCCATCTGGTAGTTCTATTAGTGGAAGTTTAACTACATCTTCTGTAAATTCTAATTGGGGTAATGAAAATTTCACACTTGCTGCTACTACTGCAACATTTCCACCATTACCATTAGACATAATTTCTTTTAATGGTCAATGTGATAACAACTATCCCCAAATTGAATTTGTAGTTGCATCTCAAATAAATAATGAATTTTTTTCGATAGAAAGAAGTGTTAACTTAATTGATTGGGAGGAAGTTGGTTATATTGCTGGTGGAGGAACAACAAATGAAATAATTACTTATAACTGGTCAGAAGAAGCTCTATTAAATGGCACTAAGTATTATAGACTTAGTCTGACAGACATTAATGATGAGATCAAATATTCTAACCCTATTGCTATAGAATGTGAAAATGAAATAGATTTTCATTTATATCCCAATCCGGCATTTAACAATATCAACATAGCTTTTAATTTTGACCATTTTCAAAGTGAAGAAACGAATTTAAATATAAGAACATTAACAGGAAAAAAAATTAAGTCAGTTCCAGTATCTTTAAGTAAGGGCTACAATAATTTAGAAATAGATTTAAAGGATCTTCCAAAAGGGATTTATTTACTTACGATAAATAGTTTTCAAACTTTTAGACTAGAAAAAAGATTTATTAAAATGTAATTAACTGAAAGTAAGTAAGTTAAAAAAAGGGTTTGAATCCACTTGTTAGTTATATTTTATTCAAGAANGATTTTCTTTTGCACTGTGCCGTCATTGTATACATAAAACAATGGCATATTGGGTTTAAAGGTTGTTTCACGTCCTAANAAATCAAAAATCTTAATTAATCTTTTTTGCGGTCTTTCTAAATTAAATATTGAGTTTAAACATGGATGAGTTTGATTGCCAAGAATCTGAATTTGATTTAATCCGCTGCTGATGCGCTCATTAAGGTACTCGGCTACTCCTTTTTTGACATGAGCTCCGAAATTAATGTCAACGGCATCTAAGAAATCAGAATATTGAAATCCATAATCCATTGAATAATAAGTGTCTAATTGTACTCCGCTACTNATTAAACTTTTCTTTAATTGTAAATCAGAATACCATCCCGATGTATTTAAGTNATTCAGGATTTGGTNTAGGAAAGAATTGAACATGTCGCTGTAAAATGGNTATGAAAGTAATCTTTCTACAAGTGGTCTATCATTACTATGCCAATTNTTTAAATTTCTAATTGTCCAATCGATACCTGACCAATCGATACCGAATGTGTTATCCATATCGTACTCTATAAAGACGAATTTACCATTTGAAGGTTGCTGATAGAGATAATAATTATTTTTGTTGTATGCATATCCATCCCAATGTCCTATAATCATTTCTACAGCGAGTGTTTTAAGAAATAACTCGACCTCGAAATTGTCTTCAATAAAACATGGAAAGTCTGCATTACTAATACTATTTAATGTCTGAATGAACTGAATTAGCTCTGAATAATCATTTGCAACTTTATTAGTCTTCAATTCGTAGGAACTGTAATATAAAGATTGACTGGCACCGCGGTATTTTAAGTCTGCACCCCATGTACATTTATATAAATTACCACCATAATCCCCAATAAAGCGCTTTTGAAGAAATTCATCATCAGTATGTTCAACGTTGAGATAGATTCCCTTATACTGACCGTTAATATAAAATTTAACGAAGCTTGATCTTGAACAGATAAGATTATTGGTATTTAGTGTTGTGAGACTCATCCAATACCTTAGTAGGGACGGGTCATTGTGTTGCCCAACTAAATTCATTTTTTCAATCCCTTTAAATTTCTTGCCTTGAGTATATTCATTAAATGAAACTTTGAATGATTTTTTATTTGCACCCCTAGATGTATTACCGCGTACTCGAAATCCTACGTTTTGAATAGTATCGTTGTGGGCTGAGGAGTAATAATAAAATGTAGCGGGGAAATGATAGTCGCTGTAGAGACTGTCTCCCAAAAGCACATTTAGGTCATTAGTGCTTATAGAGATGTGAATTTCCGCAACTTCGTTTTGTAAAAAGGCGTCATTATTTGCTGGATGAACTATGGATTGCCCTAATAGATTAAAACTATTGATTATTATTATAAATAGTAAAGTTTTTTTCATTTACCGAATTTATATATTATGATTTTTTCATTATAAATTTATAAATAAAACAAATAATTTTGTTCTAATTTAATAGTGTTATTGTCCTGTACCATTGATTATAATTATTAATTTTTCACAAACTTTGGAGCTAAATAGCGCTTTAATTTAGTCAATTGCTTTTATATGAGAGAACGACTTAAAAGAAATATAAATCAATGGTTTTTTATATTTGGGTATGAAAAAGTTAATCTTCCTATTATTATTTTTACCATGCATAATTATAAGTCAATACACCCTTATACCAGATGAAAATTTTGAAGTTGTATTAAAAAATCTAGGATACGATTCTAAAATTGATGGTAAGGTTAAAACAAAAAAAATTAAAGATGTAACTTCTTTAACTTTGAATGTAGCGTGGTTTATTAATGATTCAGATGAAATTGCTGGAATTGAAGATTTAACTGGAATTGAAGGCTTTACTTCTCTTACTCACCTAGAAATAATGGGTGACCATGACATGGGAAGCAAGCTATCTGTATTGGATTTGAGTAAGAATATTGCATTAAAAGAATTACATTTTGATTATCATTACGATGGGTTAGTGGAAAACCTAGATTTATCAAAAAACTTAGCGCTAGAAACTCTAACTTGTGATGGAAGTAGACTTAAAGCTTTAAATATTAGTCAAAACACTTCACTAAAGTATCTGAATTGTGCTTTAAATAACCTTGAAACATTAGATTTAAGTAAACTTGATTCTTTAGAACATCTAGATTGTACAGCAAATAAGCTAAAAACTTTAGATATCAGTAGAAATTTGGCTTTAACATTTTTGTCTTTTTTTAATAATAATATTTCTTACATAGATTTAAGTAAACATACCTTATTAAGTCATTTAGATTGCTCTATGAATCATATTAAAACATTAGATGTAAGTAAAAATTCTAAACTTATATATTTATCATGTGGTGAAAATAAACTTAAGAATTTAGATGTAAGTAAAAATTATAATTTGAAAACATTGTATTGTAGTCACAATAAACTCAAGAGACTGGATTTAAGTAACAATTCTCAAATAAATAAACTTAGCTGTGCATTTAATCAATTATCATCTCTAGATTTAACAAATAATAAATTGGTTAAATATCCCTACACAAAGGGAAACCCATTTGATGAACCAATTAGATAATTTAATATTGAACAGGAATTATCTTATTAATATTTAAACAATCTGACATGTTATTTAAATAAGATAAATAGATATTTTAAATTGACGATTAATTATTATATTCTAACACTATTAAACCTCTCAAATGCATAAATTTGTTTCTAGAATTCTTCTTTTTATTATTCTTATTACAGCATTAAGTTGTGTTCAAAATCAAAATTCCAATAAAAAAGATGATTTAGAAAATAAATTTGGTATTGTAATTCACGGAGGGGCGGGGACTATTTTAAAGAAAAATATGTCCGATGAAAAAGAAGAACAATATAAAGCAAAACTTAAAGAGGCTATTCATGTTGGTTATGAAATTTTAAANAANGGAGGATCAAGTNTAGATGCTGTTGAAAAATCTATAATTNTNCTAGAAAANTCACCACTATTTAATGCAGGAAAAGGANCTGTTTTCTCNAANAGAAAAATTAATGAGATGGATGCTTCTATNATGTGCGGNAAAACNCTTAATGCTGGTGCTGTGTCTGGAGTGACNAATGTGAAAAATCCTATTTCATTAGCNTTAGCAGTTATGAACCAATCAGAACACGTCATGCTATCCAATGAAGGAGCAGAAAATTTTGCTANANNTNAAGGTTTAAAAATAGTTGACTCNNCGTATTTCTATACTGAAAGCAGATATCNATCTCTTATGAAAACTATTAAAAATGAAAAGTATGGTACCGTTGGGGCAGTAGCTTTAGATAAATATGGTAATCTTAGCGCAGGTACTTCTACTGGAGGAATGACTAATAAAAAGTGGGGTAGAATAGGTGACTCTCCAATTATAGGTGCAGGTACATATGCAAATAATAAAACGTGTGCAATTTCTTCTACTGGATGGGGAGAATTTTTTATAAGAGGGGTTATAGCTTATGATATTTCTGCAATTATGGAATATCAAAATCTTTCTCTTAAAGAAGCTGCATCAAAAGTAATTCAAGAAAAATTAAAAAAAATGGGTGGTACAGGAGGAGTAATTGGAATCGATAGAAACTTAAATTCGATAATGGAATTTAATACCAAGGGGATGTATAGAGCGTCTTATATTAACGATTCTGTTCAGATAAAAATTTACGAAAACTAAATTATTTTTTGAAGTTTGATTAATATTGATTCTCTTTCAGAATACGTTATTGAAGACCATATTTAATCATTATTTTTTAAAAATATTGTTATAAAACATTCACTATGATTTATTTTATTTCAACTCTATTGTCGTATTTATCTTCCTTTCTTATTGAAAAAGTTGACTTAGTTAAGGAACTTTTACATAACTGAAGAATTCTAATGTACTTGTTTTAGGATAAGTTGAATTAATTAGTCTTCCTGACAAAGTCGAATCCGTAACTAGAACGCTATGAGTAAATTGCCCAATTGCTGGTACAATTTCTGCCCATCCATTACCATAGTTCATATTAATGTGAGTTGTTGTCATGGTTAATTCAGTGCAATCGGTGTTCAAAAAATAAGTTCCTTTTAAATCCACATACTTGTTTTGATTAGAACCTTTTCTTAGTGTGTAACTAGACCAAGTGCTATCTGAATATAAATGCCATGTAAATTCTTCATAATCTTCATAAAGATTTTTACCATCATCAATATAAGTAACCATTTTCCAAGTTCCATACAGTAGGAATAAGCAAGTACTGTCGTCTTGTTTTACATCGGAATTATAATCGGCAGTTTCCTCTAACGCAAGAATATTTTTTTCAGTAATTTTCTTTTTAGGATTCTCGTAATAAAAATATATAACCGCCCGTCTATTAAAACTTCTTTGTTGTGAAGTACTCTTACTTTCTGAATTATTCAATTGTAATTTGCCTTTACCAGAAGTGTTATAAGTAAGGGTTTTTTTAATATTGATTTCTTTAAGAAAAATTTCAATATTATTGGCTCTTTTTATGGATAGTTTTTCATTATAATTTACACTTCCTCTATCATCACAAAAGGCATTTACAGTAATAGATTTTAAGTGGAGAGTATCTACTTTTTCCAAAAATTTATGAATTTTATTTTTTTCAATAATTGAGATTTCATATTTATCAGTTTCAAAAAAAATATTCAATGAATCAACGTATTTAAGTTCTGATTCTTTAATTTCTTTGGTTTTTGTATTTTTTTTTAAGTAACTATAGTTTCTAGCTGTGATGCTATGTCCTTTCAATGTGATTTTTACAGTAAATAATAATATTAACAGTAATGTAATTTTATCTTTCACTTAATAATTTATCTAATTATTTCCAGTGCAGCACTTTTAATCAAATTGGATTTTAGTATCAGATTATGAGTCTTATTCCCATCTTTTATTGAGACTGCTGCTGTGTTAGGAGGTTGATTACCTAAATTTTCTGCATGTAGAATAAATAGATTTAATCCTTTTTTCAAATGAGTTTTTAACTTGTATTTTTTGTTTAATAGTTTATAATCTTTCAAAACTTTTCCCCCATTTAAATAAAGTGAAATTATATCTCCATCTTCTAAGTTTTGATCCCATACTTTTATAATGACTTTCTTTGATTGTACTCTTATTGTTTTATCTATTCTAATTTTTCTTTTGTTTTCATTGACATAATTATTGCCAATTTCTTTATTTAAATCTTTTTTTACAGATATTAATCCAGGACTACAAATTCTTTCTTTTTCCTTTTTGGTTTTAGGAATTAAACCTTGCCATTTGCCAGATAAAATATATTCATTA
>NYYE01000041.1 GCA_002686655.1 Crocinitomicaceae bacterium
TTATGTAAAGAACTTAAAGCCGATGGAGGGACTCGAACCCACGACCTGCTGATTACAAATCAGCTGCTCTAGCCAGCTGAGCTACATCGGCAATTTTCCCTTTAATTAACAAAAAAAGGACCGCAAATTTATAAAAAGAAATTGTATGTCTGACAAACGGAGAAAAAAAATTAATTTTTTACCTGCAGTTTGCCTTTGTGTTTATTGATTTGTCTTCTCAAAGCATCTACTGCTTCGTCTATCGCTGCTTCAAAAGATTGGCATTTTTTCTTTGCAAAAAGTTCTTTACCAGGAATATTTATTTTGATTTCCACTAACTTATTATTGCTCGAATTAGCTCTAATTATTTTTAAAAAAACTTCAGAAACTAGTATATTATCAAAAAACAAATTTAATTTTTTGACTTTATGATTAATGAAATTTACTAATTTTTGATCTGCTGAAAATTGAATTGATTGAACTTTTACTTGCATATTTTTATTATTTAACCACGTGGATGAGATTGTTTATGAATAGATTTTAGTTTCTGAAAGGTGTTATGGGTGTAAACTTGAGTAGCAGAAAGATTTTCATGACCTAAAATCTCTTTAATTGCATTTAAATCTGCGCCATTATTTAACATGTGTGTAGCGAAAGTGTGCCTTAAAATATGAGGACTCTTTTTTTGTTTACTTGACACCATAGAAAGATAGTAATTTACTTTTCTATAAACAAACTTCTCATATAATTTATTGCCCTTATCCGTAATAAAAAAAGGTTTGCTTTCTGGAAATAAATCATTCTTAATTTTCATGTATTCAATTACTAACAAGTTAGTAATAGAGGATAATGGAATGATTCTTTCTTTATTTCTTTTACCTAAAACTTTAATCTCTTGAGCTCTTACATCTTTATTATTTAACCCTATTATTTCTGACAGTCTTATTCCAGTTTGATATAACAAAACAAGAATTAACTTATCTCTTTTACCGTTAAAAGAATCTTCAAATTTAAACTCTTCAAATAGGCTAGCAATTTCATCCTCCTTAATAAATGTTGGCAATCTCTTATCTATTTTTGGTGTCTCCAAAAGCTGAACTGGCGAAGAATTAATGACTTGTTCTTTTTTTAAAAACTTATAAAGTGATTTTATTGTACTTATTTTTCTTGCTACTGAAGATTTTGCTAAATGAAGCTCGAGTAATTCCACCATATAACTTCTTACATGAAGCATTTCAACAGAACTAAGAGAAACTCCATCATAAACGTTTGTCAAATAATTATCAAACTGAAGAAGATCTGACTCATAAGAAACTAAGGTATGAACAGAATATCTTTTTTCTATTTTCAAGTACTCAAGGAAATTATTTATATGATTTATATTACTCAAAAACAAACTAAAATTGATAAGTGTAATATAAAAAAAAGAGGGCTTGTGCCCTCTTAAATAAAATATTTTTTTTCAACGATACTATTCTGCAGCTTTTAGTTTCTCCACATATTCTGCCTTAATAATTTGTTGTCTTCTAACAATGGATTTTTTAGTATACTCTTTTCTGGCTCTTAGTTCTTTGAGGACCTGAGTTCTTTCGAATTTCTTTTTATACTTCTTAAGAGCTCTTTCAATAGACTCTCCTTCTTTAACAGATATTTGTAGCATTTTAACGTTTTAAGGTTGGCAAATGTATACAATAAAAATAAATCTCCAAAAAGATATTTACTTATTTAGTAATGTTCGTGAAATTACTAACTTCTGAATTTCTGAAGTACCCTCTCCAATTGTACTCAGTTTAGAGTCTCTGTAAAATTTCTCGACTGGATAATCTTTTACATATCCATAGCCACCAAATATCTGTACTGCTTGATTTGAAACTGAAACAGCTACTTCTGATGCCTTATATTTTGCAATAGCTGAAAAATAAGTGGATTTTTTAGCATTTAAAATTTGAGAAGCGGCTTTAAACAACAATAGCCTAGAGGCCTCTATTTCCGTAGCCATATCTGCTAACTTAAAAGAAATACCTTGAAACTTACTAATAGTTTTTCCAAATTGTTCTCTTTCTTTTGAATAGCTGATAGCAGCATTCATAGCTCCTTCTGCCATACCCAGAGCCATAGCTCCAATAGAAATTCTCCCACCATCTAAAATTTTCATAGACTGAATAAACCCTTCACCAATTTTTCCTATAATATTTTCTTCGTGAACTCTGCAATTATTGAAAATGACTTCCGCAGTTTCTGAAGCTCTCATGCCTAACTTATCTTCTTTCTTACCAGCATTAAACCCTTCAGTACCTCTTTCGATAGCAAAAGCAGTCATACCGTGAGAATCTAACAAATCTCCTGTTCTAACGATAACGACAATAATATCACTGGAAATTCCATGAGTTATAAAGTTCTTTGAACCATTAATTACCCAATAATCTCCATCTTTTTCTGCAACACATTTCATTCTCATTGCATCAGATCCTGTATTAGGCTCTGTCAAACCCCAAGATCCAATCCATTCTCCAGAAGATAATTTAGGGAGCCACTTTTCTTTTTGACTCTCACTGGAGAATTTTAAAATATGATTAACACATAAGGAATTATGAGCTGCTAATGATAAACCAATAGCTCCACATACTTTTGAAATTTCTTCAATAATTAAAATATATTCATTATACCCCAAGCCTGCTCCTCCGTACTTTTCAGGAACTAATATCCCCATTAATCCTAAGTCACCAGCTTTTTTAAATAAATCAATTGGGAAAATTTGATGCTCATCCCATTTATTAATGTTAGGCTGAATCTCTTTATTAGCAAAATCTTCAACCATTTGTTGAATCATTAACTGTTGTTCAGAATAATCGAAATTCATTAATTTAATATTTTACAATGCTATTGATATTTCTACTTACCTTTTGCAATTTTTCTCTCCCTTTTAAAAACTCTAGTTCAATTAAAAAACTAAATCCCATTACTTCTGCACCCTGATCAGTAAGTAATTTTGCAGCTGCCAATGCAGTTCCACCAGTAGCTAATAAATCATCATGAATAATTACTTTATCGCCAGAATTAATATCACCAAAATTCATTTCAATTGAAGCACTTCCATACTCCAAATCATAATCTAGACCAACTGTTTTGTAAGGTAACTTACCCTTTTTTCGTATTAAAATAAAAGAAATATTATTCTGAATACTCAGTGGTAAACCAAATAAAAAACCTCTACTTTCAACTCCTACAATATGGGTTATTTGAGGATTTATTGACTTAGAAAGTTCATTAACAATTTCTGAACACAACAAAGGATTTTTAAGAACGGGAGTAATATCTTTAAAAACGATTCCTTTCTTAGGGAAATCATAAACATCTCTAATATTCTTTTTTATCTTGTTTATAATGTTCAAATTATGATTTTTAAATCGTCAGGTAAGATACAATTTTAATATATAATTCATCACTTATAATATGAATTTTCAAGAGTTCGTTTAAAGATTTATAAAACCCATGTTGTTTTCTATAGCTAACAATTGAATTAGCGATATTCCACTTTATATATGGATGTCTTTTGAGCTGATTAACACTGCAAGTATTGATATTAATTTGATTAATTGAAGAGTCTTTAATATATAAGAATTTACTGAAAGAATTATAAAGGCTATCGCTTATACTATAAACCTCTTTTACCTGTTCCAAATTATTAAAGCCTCCTAATAAATTTCTGTATTTAACAACTTGACTGGCTCTTTTTGATCCAATTCCCTTTAGATGCTTCCATTGGGAAGTATCTGACAAATTGATATTTAAAACGAAATTATTATGAATTCTCAAACTTTGTTTTTTTTCATCAGGTTTTTTAGGGATAATTATTTTCAACAAATTTATGTCAAGATTAACAACTTTCTGATATTTATCAGACCACCATTTACTGCTTTTTAATTGCTTCTTGTTTTTAAGACTAGATAAAAGATAATAATAGAATCTACCACCTTTTTGTTGATAATAAATAGTGTCAAAAGATTTATTAAGCTCATAATTTGGCTTTAATTCACTAATAATAAATAAAAATGATTTTAAATTAATTTTCTCCTCAATCGATATAGGGAACTCAACAATTGTATCCAACATTTTCTTATGATTATCGCTAAAGGCATAGCAACTAAACATTTGTTTTTTAGTTTTAAAACTGTCTATTTTGAACTTATAATTATTAATTATTNGAATCTGTTTATTTGAAAAACCTAANAAAGTCCAATCATTATTATCCCATGAGTTAGGATTTTTAATGACGGGGATTTGAATTTTAAATTCTTTAATTTCTTCTTTGGATATTGAAGANCTATCAGTTACTTNAATNNGGCTTAATTCAGAATTATAACTTTGGACATAAAAGAGATAAATAAAATAANCACCAATAATTAAAAACATAAAAATAATTCCCCTTCTTTGAGAAGGAGAGTAACTTNAATTATTTTTCATTAATTAAACCAACTATACTAAATNCCATCTTTTATGGCTTTCAAATATCTATTTAGCTGCTTCTTTACTACAGGAAATAAAAAATACAACCCNACCATATTAGGGAATACCATAGCAAAAATCATGGCATCTGAAAAAGCCCAAATTGAATTCATACTTGCAGCTGCTCCAATTATTACAAATAATAAAAAAAGTAGTTTATACGTTAAGTCTGCTGCTTTGCCTCTTCCAAATAAATACTTCCAAGACTGCAGTCCATAATAAGACCATGAAATCATNGTTGAAACAGCAAATAACACTACAGCAACTGTAAGAAACACATTAGAATAAGGAATATATTCAGCAAAAGCCATTGAAGTAATCCCAGCACCTTCATATGGAATACCATCAATTAATACTATACCATTAGTTCCTCCATATTCAAAAGCACCTCCAAAATTGAAAATAATAATAACAAGAGCGGTCATGGTACATATCACAACAGTATCAATAAAAGGTTCTANTAATGCTACGAGTCCTTCAGAGGCTGAATACTTTGTTTTTACTGCTGAATGAGCTATNGAAGCAGATCCTGCACCTGCCTCATTGGAAAATGCAGCTCTTTTAAAACCTACTAATAATACTCCTATTATTCCACCTACTCCAATAGCTTTTGGATTAAATGCTTGACTAATTATTAAACTAATAGCATCATCGACAAGAGTTAAATTAATTAATATAATATAAATACATGCCAATAAATAAAGTACTGCCATAAAAGGAACAATCTTTTCTGTTACTGAAGCAATTCGCTTAATTCCCCCGATTATAATAATACCAACCAAAAATGCTAAAACAATTCCTATGAAAGCCCCAGCACTATTACTTTGTAATCCCATTAAGTCTTTAATAACAATNGTCGCTTGATTGGATTGAGCAGCATTTCCACCACCAAAAGAGCCTCCAATACAAAATATCGCAAACAAAACAGCTGTTATCTTTCCGAGTACAGAAAAGCCTTTCTCTTTAAGACCTTTACTTAAATAATACATTGGNCCTCCGTAAACAGTACCATCTTCACCCACATCTCTGTATTGAACTCCTAGAGTACATTCAACAAATTTTGTTGACATCCCTAATAGCCCACAAATAATCATCCAAAATGTTGCTCCGGGGCCTCCAAGAGCAATTGCCAATGCGACACCAGCAATGTTGCCATTACCAACTGTTCCAGAAACAGCTGTAGCTAATGCTTGAAAATGTGTTACCTCTCCATCTTTACTTTCATCGGCAATAGTATCTTTAATGTCTCCATCAATTGCTAAATCTGATTTTCCAGAAGATGATTGATCTATATGATCATATTTNCCACGAACAACTCCAATAGCTTTTCCAAAATATTTTATGTTAGGGAATCCAAAATATAAAGTGAAAAACAATGCACTCAAAACCAATAAAATAATGACAAATGGCGCACCATCAAAAACTTCAAAAAAGATAATGCTGGATACAAAATCTGAAAAAGGTTGAAAAGCTTGATCAATTCTCTTATCTAAACCAATATCATTAACATTTTTTGAATTAGCAAAAAACAAGTTAGGTAGAAGGGTGAAAAATAGAGAGGTGATTTTAAATTTCATTATTTTTTATTTGTTGGTCCATAATAGATATTCCCTNTAAAAAATCAACTGGGTTATATCCAAAATCTTTAATAGCTTTATCAATAATAAAACCTGTAACTAATGGTCTTTTAGCAGGTTGATTTAATGATGCTGAATCGATAGGATTAATTAAAGACTTATCTAATTTATAAAAATCTGCGACTATATTGACTAATTCCAATATACTATAAGTTTTAGGGCCTGATAGGTGATAAATTCCAAATGCAGAATGATCTACAATAGAAATGCACCCTTTTGCCAAGTCTTCAGCAAATGTTGGAGAACGAAACTGATCATTAATGACATTTATACTATTACCATTCTCCATTTCTTTCTTAGCCCAAAGAACTAAATTTGAGCGACTCATATTATCAGTAANACCATAAATTATTATAGTTCTAGCAATACTCCATTTAGTCATGATCTTTTGTACAATTCTTTCTGACTCTAGTTTTGATTTAGCATAAAAGTGAAGTGGATTAGGAGTATCCTCTTCTGAGTAGGGACCAGCATTTCCATCAAAAATAAAATCAGTACTTAATTGAACTAAATGGGCTTTAATAGACTCACTTGCAGTTGCAATATATTCAACTGCTTTAACATTAACATTCCAGCAATATTCTTGGTTATTTTCACAAGCATCTACATTAGTCATTGCTGCACAATTAATTACAGCATTNGGCTTCAAGGTGTTAATAATGTTATAAACTTGGTCCTTACTGGTTATATCTAAATCAATANATTGATAACCTATTTTTTCTTTTAACCTATTAGGTCCTTTTGCAGTTGCAAAGAGCTCAACATTTTTTCTTTTAGCTAACTGATAAACAATTTTTTGACCTAAAAGACCATTTGATCCAGTAACTAAAATTTTAAGTTTGTTCATTAGAAATATCGAGTTTTGTTTATTATTTAAAGTCCCAAACTGTCTTTCTTTTTTTTCTCCATTTTAATTTATCTACATTTTCTAAAAAGAATGCTAATGGAAAATATATCAAAAGTGGACTCCCAAGAGTGACAAAACTCAAATAAATAAAAAATTTCCTTACNAATGTGGGATTGATTCCAAAAATATTTCCTAACCACTCACAAACACCAAATGCTTTTTTCTCAAAAAAAACATAAATACTGTTAACAATTGGAAAATAAAAATTCATATCAATTTAAATTATAAATATTTAGCCATATGTCTCTGAATTATAGATGCAGTATCTCTTGCTTTTGAAGCAAATTGAGCATCGTTTCCAGCATAAATAATTCCTCTCGAAGAATTAACCAATATCCCTACATCATTATTTAACCCATTTTTAATAACATTATCTAAATTGCCTCCCTGAGCTCCAATTCCAGGAATTAAAAGAAAGTGATTGGGAATTAATTTTCTAATTTCTTTTAAATCTTTAGCTTGAGTAGCACCTATAACATACATAGTATTATCATGACTTCCCCATTTACTAGAAGTTGTTATTACCTCTTTATAAAGTTGACCTCCATTTTCAAGATTTAAATTTTGAAAAAAACTGGAACCTTTGTTGCTTGTAAGCCCTAAGATAATAGTCCATTTATTTGAATACTCTAAAAATGGCATTACGGAATCTATACCCATATATGGTGCAACAGTAATTGCGTCAAANCTGTAAGTAGAAAAAAAAGTTTCAGCATATTTTTTAGAAGTATTCCCAATGTCTCCTCTTTTAGCATCCGCAATAGTGAAAATATTTTTTGGTATATATTTAATTGTTTTTTCTAAACTTTTCCAGCCATTAACTCCCATGGCTTCATAAAAAGCAATATTGGGTTTATAAGCAACACATAAATCTTTCGTAGCATCAATAATTCTTTTATTAAACTCAAAAACNGGATCTTNGTAATCTAATAAAAATGAAGGAATTCTTTTGATGTCAGTATCTAAACCGATGCAAAGAAAAGATTTCTTGCTTCTTATTTGAGCTATAATCTCTGCTTTATTCATGACTCGTCTAATTTACTTTCATTTAACTTCTCCGCATTTTCAGCCATAATCAATGCATCTATCATATCCTGAATATCTCCATTCATAAAGCTAGATAGATTATAAATAGTTTTATTAATCCTATGATCAGTAATTCTTCCTTGAGGATAGTTATAAGTTCTGATTTTTGCAGATCGGTCTCCAGTAGAAACCAGTGATTTTCTTTTATCAGCACGTTCTTTATCCAATCTTTCTGCTTCTGCTTGATAAAGTCTAGATCTTAAAACCTGAAGAGCTTTTTCATAATTTTTATGCTGAGATCTNCCATCTTGACATTCTACTACAGTAAGCGTTGGAAGATGGGTTAACCTAACTGCTGATTCTGTTTTATTAACATGCTGACCTCCAGCACCAGAGGCCCTAAAAGTATCTTTTTTTACATCTGTTAAATTTAATTCAAAATCAACTTCTTCAGCTTCAGGAAGAACTGCTACAGTTATAGCAGAAGTATGAACTCTACCCTGAGANTCAGTTTCAGGAACTCTTTGAACTCGGTGAACTCCAGATTCAAATTTTAGCTTTCCATATACTTCTTCACCAGAAATACTTAAAGAAATTTCTCTAAAACCTTTAGTNCCTCCAGCATTAGAATTAAGTACATCAAAAGACCAAGACTTTTCTTTAAAATACATGGAAAACATTCTAAAAATATCTTCAACAAAGATACAGGCTTCATCTCCTCCAGTTCCTGCCCTAATTTCCATAATTACATTTTTATTATCATCCGGATCTTTTGGAATTAAAAGCCATTTAATTTTTTCATCAAGAATAACTTTGGCTTGCTGAAACTCTTCAAGTTCCTCTCTTGCCATTTCCTTGAACTCTGNATCTTTTTCAGTTTGAATTATTGACTTTGCACTTTCAATATTTGCAAGGATATCTTTATAGGAATGGTAAACCTTTACAATTTCGCTGAGTTCCTTATACTCTCTATTAAGACCAACATATCTTTTCATATCTGAAATAATATCGGGATCAACCATTTGTTTACCTATTTCATCAAATTTGAAAGAAATTTGCTCTAATTTATTTAATAATCCTTGATCACTCATTANTATAAAAATTCTCCTTTTTCCGAAGATATAGTCAATTTCTTTGTAGATGATTCCTCTACTCTTCCGACTTGTTTAGCATCTAAATTAAAATTACTACAAATCTGAATGATGGAATCAATATTTTTTGGATGGGTATAAATTTCCATTCTATGACCCATATTGAATACTTTATACATCTCATCCCATGGAGTGTTTGACTCTTTTTGAATAAGTTCAAATAAAGGAGGAACNGAGAAAAGATTATTTTTAATTACGTGATTGCGATCAATAAAATGAAGAATTTTAGTCTGTGCTCCACCACTGCAGTGAACCATTCCATTTATATCTTTTCTATGCTTTTCTAATATTTTTACCATTACTGGAGCGTAGGTTCTTGTAGGTGATAAAACCAATTTTCCAGCATCAAGAGGAACATTATTGATTTTACTGGTTAATGATTGAGAACCAGAATAAACTAAGGCAGANGAAATACTATCATCAAAGGATTCAGGATATTTTTCGGCAATATATTTATTAAAAACATCATGTCTAGCTGAAGTAAGTCCATTACTCCCCATNCCTCCATTATAATTTTTTTCATAGTTTGTTTGACCAAATGATGACAAACCTATTATTGCATCTCCTGGCTGAATATTTTTATTAGAAATTACATCACTCCTTTTCATTCTTGCAACAACAGTGGAGTCAACAATAATTGTTCTTACTAAATCTCCTACATCAGCAGTTTCACCACCTGTTGAATGAACATTTAACCCAAATGACCTTAATTCTTCCAATATTTCTTCTGTACCTTGAATTATAGCAGCAATAACTTCACCTGGAACTTTGTTTTTATTTCTTCCAATAGTAGATGAAACTAATATATTGTCAACTGCACCCACACAAAGCAAGTCATCTAAATTCATAATCAATGCATCTTGAGCAATCCCTTTCCAAACAGAAATATCCCCTGTTTCTTTCCAGTAAGCATAAGCTAAAGAAGATTTAGTTCCTGCACCATCAGCATGCATTACAATACAATGATCTTTGCTATTTGATAAATAATCTGGTACTATTTTACAAAAAGCCCAAGGGAAAAGNCCTTTGTCAATGTTTTTTATGGCATTATGAACTTCTTCTTTTCCTGAACTAACACCTCTTTGGGCATATCTAGAATCATCTTTCATGAAAATTGTATCCCTGAGGACACATAAAATTATTTACTAATTATCTTTCGGAACGTAATCAAAATTTAAAACAATAAATTGAGTTCTTCTATTTTTTTGATGAGCAGCTTCTTGTTCTTCATTAGTAGAAAGTTTAGAAATTGCATCGCACTCTAATCCTTTCATTCTTGGAATTGTTTCTCCATATCCGACAGCTTTCATTCTCTCTGATGGAATTCCCTTAGACACTAAATAGTCAACACATGACTGAGCTCTTCTTTGAGATAGTTTTTGATTGTAATCATCTCCTCCTCTACAATCCGTATGAGCTTGTAGTTCAATAACAATATTTGGATTATCTATTAAAGTATTATATAAAAAATCTAACGAATCCTCAGAATTTAGTTCTTCATTTACCAGTAACTCTGCTTTGTCTAAAGCATACTGTACTTCTGGAAAATCTATTGGCTTTTCACCAACAGGTTGAACCTCAAATGGATCGAAAAATGTTTTATTATCTTCTAAATTAAATGTTGAAAATTTAGACTTTCTGACCAAGAAACTGTCTTTTTGGCATTCTACTTCATATATAAGGTCATGCTCAATATATCTTTTACCTTCAGAAATTTCGTTAAATAATATTGTACCATCAATATCAGTTGTTTGAACATATTCTTCTTTAATTCCTCCATTAGTATCAATNGCTGTAACTTTAACTGTGGCTCCTGGGACAGGTTCTCCACTTTCTGCATTGGTAACTTCTACATAATATTTTAATAAAACTGGAGGAATATTAAAATTAAAAATATCATCATGACCTCTTGTCCCCTCTCTAGAAGATGAAAAAACTCCTCTTCTATCAGTATTTCTCTCAAAAATAATTCCAAAATCATGTTCAGGGGAATTAAGAGGATATTTTAAATTTTCAACATCTCCCCACTGTTTCTCACCCAAACTTTTTGCCTTAAACATATCTAGTCCTCCAAAACCTTCATAACCATCAGATGAAAAATACAAATCTCCGTTCTCNGATAAATAAGGAAACATTTCGTCATCCTGAGTATTGATAGATGCTCCCAAGTTAACAGGTGTCATCCAATTTTCTTCACGAGGATCATATTCTGAAATCCACAAGTCATGAGCACCAAAACCCCCAGGAAAATCTGCAGAGAAAATCATGATTTTCATTTCAGAATCCATGGCTGGATGTCCACACGAAAGAGTATCAGCCCCATCAGGTTTAAGTTTAANTTTTTTACTTTGAGTCCATGAATCACCCTTTCTTTTAGAATAGAAAATTTCGCAACCTAAGTCAACTTTCTTCATTCTAGGGCATCGAGTAAAATATATTTGATCTCCACTAGGGGATAAAACTGAAGGTCCTTCATTATCCTTGGTATTAATAGAGTTAGGAAGTAATTGTGGCTCACTCCATTTACCATTGTTATCCCTAGTTGTAGACCAAAGATCCATATAACTATCGCCAGTACGAGAGTCAATTCCATCACCATTGGAGCCATCTCTGGCAGAGACAAAAATTAAAGTATTATGATTAATGTCTCCCCAAGCAGGAGAATAATCATAGTGTTCAGAGTTAATTTGTCTTTCATTTAGAATTATATGTTTTGTACCATTTCTAACCCACTCTGCTTGGTGCTCACAAGAAGATAGTAAAGTATTAGCATGTTTATCATCTGGAAAAATCTCTAAATATTTTCTAATATTTACAGCCGCTGATTCATATTCCCCTTCTTCGACTAGTACATCTGCTAAAAGAATATAAACCTTTGGATGATCTTTTTGATATTTAAGCTTCATTGCTCTTTTATAATAGGTCTCTGCTTGAGCAGGCTCTACATCCAACCTATAACATTCAGCAATTTGAAAATTAATTCTTCCTTTTTCTTGAATATCTTTTTCCTTTACCTCACCTTTTTTATACAAATCTATTGCATCGAAATATGCTTCATTTTTAAAATTGATATCTGCTTGAACAATATATGGATTTTGAGCTTGTGAAAAATTGAATTCAGGGATAGCAAAAAAAGAAAAAATAAATAAAATTTTTATAATATTTTGATAAACTTTTTCAGAGTAAGACTGGATCATGACTTTTTGTTTGATGCTAAAATAACTATTTATTTTCTTAAAAAATCAAAAAAAAACAAATTTCATAGTTAGATTTTACTAAAAATAATTTGACATTTTCTCCTTAAGATAGTGTTTTNTTAACACTAAGTGCCAATTTTGTTAATAAATAATATGCAATTATAGCTATTAATAAACATGAAAAAACTTTTTAAAATTTATATTTGTTCGTTTATAATTATAGATATTTATTAAAAAATGGAAAAATCAAAATTAGAATACATTTGGTTAGATGGTTACACTCCTACTCAAAACATGAGAAGTAAAACCAAAATAGTAAATGATTTTAGCGGGAAATTAGAAGATTGTCCTATTTGGTCATTTGACGGTAGTTCTACTAAACAAGCAGAAGGAAATTCCTCAGATTGTCTTTTAAAACCAGTAGCATGTTACCCTGATCCAGTAAGAGAAAATGGATTTTTAGTGATGACTGAAGTTCTTAATGCTGATGGTACGGCTCATGATTCTAATGCTAGAGCTAAAATTGATGACGATGATAATGATTTTTGGTTTGGATTCGAACAAGAATATTTCATAATGGATGTTAATACTCAGCTTCCCTTAGGGTTTCCCATGGGAGGATATCCAGGGCCACAAGGAATGTATTATTGTTCTGTTGGCGGAAAGAACACCCATGGAAGACATCTTGTAGAGGAGCATGCGGATATATGCATTGAGGCAGGAATAAATATTGAAGGAATTAATCAAGAAGTTGCAAGCGGACAATGGGAATTTCAACTTTTTGCAAAAGGAGCAAAAAAAGCTGGCGATGAAATGTGGGTAGCAAGATATATTCTTGATAGACTAACAGAAGATCATAATTACTATATAGAATATCATCCAAAGCCTATAAAAGGAGATTGGAATGGATCAGGAATGCATGCCAATTTTTCTAACACGATTTTAAGAACCTGTGGATCCAAAGAGATATATGAAAAGGTGTGTGAAGCATTTAGACCTCTTACTAAAGAACATATCAATGTATATGGACAGTTCAATGACCAGAGGTTAACTGGTCTTCATGAAACTGCTGCAATTACTGACTTTAGCTATGGCGTTTCAGATAGAGGAGCTTCTATAAGAATTCCTATTATNACAGTTGAGAATGGCTGGAAAGGTTGGTTAGAAGATAGGAGACCTGCATCTAATGGAGATCCTTACAAAATAGCAGGAAGAATTATTGAAACTGTTAAAACTGCAAAAATTTAATGAAATTAATAATCATTAAATCTACTTAGACTTATTTTTCTTATTTGAAGATGTAGCAGAATTTATTTCATCATCAAAAGCAGCAGTTTTTATATCATCTTGAATTTGCTGTGAAGCATCTCTGAGTTGTCTCATTCCTCTTCCAAGTGTTCTTGCCATTTTAGGAATACTTTTAGATCCAAAAAATAATAAAACTATTAAGAAAACAAATATTAACTCTCCAGCGCTTATACCTTCAAGAATTAAAAATCCTACTAACATTAAGAATTAATTTTATTCTTAGATAAATCAACCACTAAAGGAGTTGCTATAAATAGAGATGAATAAGTTCCTATTACAACACCTACCATTAAAGCAAATGCAAAACCTTTAATAGATTCTCCTCCAAAAATAAAAATAGTTAATAGCACCAAAAATGTACTTAATGATGTATTAATAGTTCTTGAAAGAGTACTATTAAGAGCTTTATCAACTACTTGAACTGCAGAAGATTTTTTATGTAGTATAGAATACTCTCTGATCCTATCAAATACAACAACAGTATCGTTAATCGAATATCCAACAACAGTTAATATTGCAGCAATAAATGCTTGATCAATCTCCATAGAAAAAGGAACTATGTTGTAAAATATTGAGAATAAACCTAACACAAATAATACATCATGAAACATGGCTATTAAAGCTCCTAGACCAAATTGCCATTTTCTAAATCTATATGCGATATAAATGAAAATTATAAATAAAGAAAATAAAACAGCAAGAAACGAACCTTTTATTAATTCATCAGATATTTGACTTTCAACTCCTCTAGATGTTAATAAACTGTAGGTCATAGCTTCATCAGAAGCTTCATCGTTATAGTATCCCAAGTCATTAAATGCTTGTGCCAAAGAAGCATCAATTCTAGCTACTTTTTCTTTATTTTTAATAACCGCCTTTTCAAGAAATTTAGTGGTGATTTCAAGCGTATAAGCATTATCAACAGTTTTAACTTCAGGAGCAACATTGTTTCCCTCGTCATTAACGCACCTTTCACTAATTGCATTTCTTACTGCAGATTTATCAATTTTTTCAGAAAACTCAACCCTGTAAGTTCTTCCTCCAGTAAATTCAACTCCGCCATCTAATCCTCTTGTAACTAAAGAAAAAATTCCGAAACTAACTATTAAACCAGAAAATACATAAAATATTTTTCTCTTCTTTAAAAACTGAATGGTACTTCCAGTAAATAAATTTTCAGTGAACTTTCTTGAAAAAAAGACATCTTTTTTTCTATCTAGGAGATAAGAAAATATTAATCTTGTTATAAAAATTGCAGAAAATAAAGAAGTGAAAACTCCTATAATAAGTGTTGTTGCGAAACCTTGAATAGGACCTGAACCAAAATAGGCTAATACAACAGCTGTAAGAAGTGAAGTAACATTGGCATCAATAATTGCAGAGTAAGCATGCTTGNAGCCATCCTGTATCGCTAGTTTAATACCTTTTCCATTTTTCAACTCTTCTCTTATCCTTTCATATATAAGAACATTAGCATCAACTGACATTCCAATAGTCAATACTAAACCTGCAATACCTGGAAGAGTAAGTGCAGCACCCAATGATGCAAGAGTTCCAATAATAAAAAATACATTGGCAATAAGAGCAACATTNGCAACCCATCCAGCTCTTTTNTAATAAAATATCATGTAAAAAAGAACCAACAAAAAAGCAAAAAAGAATGACCAAAGNCCAGAATTTATATTTTCCTCACCTAGTGAAGGACCTACAATAGCTTCATCAACAATTACAGATGGAACTGGCAAGGATCCTGCCTTAAGTATATTTGCTAGATCTTGTGCTTCTTCAATAGTTTCAAAACCACCAGATATTTCGGTATTACCACCAGATATTTTTTGTCTTATGAAAGGGGAAGAAAATACCTGATCATCTAATACTATTGCAATGACCTTACCTACTTTTTGTTCTGTCCATTTAGACCAAACATCTGCGACATTAGAGTTAAAAGATAACGCAACCGAAGGCTTTGATTCATTATCAAAACTTTGTGTGGCATTAATAACATCTTCACCATTAATCTTAGGCTCTCCACTTGTAGGAATCTCAATTGCCATAAGGGTATGTCCTGTAAAACTTTGAGAAGTTTCATATTCACTTACATCTCTAGACCACAAGAATTTATGCCTACGTAAATTAAAAATATCTCTAGCCATTTTTGATTTAAGCATTGAGTTAATTTTTGCTGTATCAACAGCCTTAGCAACACCAATATATGGGCTATTGGAGGAATGTATAAACCAAAGTGTTCCATTAAGAATTTTACCATCTGCTAACATAATAGAATCTTCTATAGCTTTCTCAATAGACTTTTCTTCCAAAATAGAATCATTGATTTTTTTCTCTTTCATATAAGTTGCTAAATCAACTTCGTTTAGAGAATTCAAAGAATCATCAGAAATTTCTAAAAAGTCAGAATTAATTTCATTGGTATTATTTTTAGAAACAGCTTTATTAAGTTGTAAAAATTCATCGGTCCAATCAGCATGAGCACCATCCCAAAATTCTAAACTTGCAGTTGATTGTAATAAATTTCTGATTCTATTTTTGTCTTTTGCTCCAGGTAATTCAATTTGCAGTCTTCCAGAAACAGCTAACTTCTTTATATTAGGTTGACTAACTCCAAACTTATTGATTCTTGATTCAATAATCCTGTGAGTTTTTTCAATAGCATCTTGACTTAAATCTCTAAGCGTTTGAATAATTAAGTCATTTTTATTAGAAGAGGTTTTTTCAACAGAATTTATATCCATGTAATCCTTTAACCCATTACTGAAAAAAATCATTGGAGGATTCTTAGGATAAAGGTTTTTGTAATGGGCATAAAAAAGTCCAATAAAATCATCATTATCTGCATCTAATAAAGTTGTTCCTTCTTTGAAATCTTTTAGAGCGGAATTAAATGGATTTTTAAAAGATATTTTGGAAGAATTACCAGCGAAATTCTTAACTAAATCTTCAATCGAGACTTCTAATGTCACACTCATTCCACCTTGTAGATCTAAGCCAAGGCCAAGTTCTTGATCTTTACACCTTTGATAATCTAAATCTATTACAGGGTAAGTAGGTTGATCTGCTTTTTCAGCTAAAAGTTTTTGTTCGTAGAAAGAAACTATTTGTTGCTTTTCTTTGTCAGGGCCAATGACTAAAGTATCTCCATTAATGACAAATTCAACAGCTTCATTAGATAAAGAATCGTATTTCGTCTCTGCTAAATCATGAATATCAGACTCAAAAGATTTGGTAACCCATGAAAAAGAAAGCTGGTATAAACAAGCTAAAAATAATAGGATAGTAAAGATCCAAATTGCACTTCTATTACGCATTAAAAAAAATTTTGTTAATAAAATAAATAAAATTGAGGGCGCAAATATAAAATTTCAATTGGTTATTACCAACAATTATACAACAAGTTAACATTGTTATACTTTAAGAACTACATTTGTACTGAGAACATTATCAATAATTTAAGGTCTTTGACCACTTAACTGTCGATTTGAATACGTTTAATTAAAATGAAAGTTAATTATATTATAAAATCTACTTATTTATTCTTTTTAATTGTTATTAATAACTCTTTTTACAGTCAATTTTTTTCTTTAAATCAAGAAAATTCTATTCCTGTAATAAATAATAACGACACCTTAAAAAACCCGTGGACTGGCGGATTTAATTCTGTCCAAATTTCAAAAATAGATCTGAATAATGACCAAATTGAAGATTTATTTGTTTTTGATAGAAGTTGTAATAAAGTAATTACTTTTTTAAATGACAACAATCAATTCATTTATGCTCCTAAATATGAATCAAAATTTCCAAATGATTTAAAGAATTGGGTTCTTTTAAGAGATTACAATAATGATGGTAAAAAAGATATTTTTAGTTACGTTTCTGGAGGAATTGGTGTTTGGAAAAATACCAGTATTTTAAATGAAATATCATTTGCTTCTCAAAGTTTTTTTCAATCATCTATTAATAGCTTTGTTTCTTATTTATTATCCCATCAATATAATAACGATTATAATATTTATGTAATATCTTCAGACATTCCTAGCATATCAGATATTGATAATGATGGAGATCTTGACATCCTAAATTTTGGAGTTCAAGGATCGAGAATAGAATATCATCAAAATCAGGCAGTACAAATTGGGAACCTTGACACCCTAGCATTTGAAATGAAAAACACATGCTGGGGACATTTTAGTGAATCCGGACTATCAAATACTTGTACTCTTTTCGATACATGTTTTCAAAATGTACCTAATCCACAAGACTCTACAAGTATTTTGAGGAATAATTTGAGACACAGTGGATCTACTGTTCTTGCATTAAATTTAAACAACGACCAAGTCAAAGATGTCATATTAGGAGATGTATCATACAGTAACATTGTAGCATTATATAACGATAATAAAGGGATTAATATGAATACCTCATTTATAAGTCAAGACACCACCTTCCCTAATTATTCAGTTCCTGCTGATTTACATTTGTTCCCTGGAGTTTTTCATGAAGATGTAGATCATGATGGTATGAAAGACTTACTGGTGTCACCTAATTCTAATAGTGATGCTGAAGATAAAAATAGTATATGGCTTTATAAAAATTTTGGAAATAATCAAGTTCCTCAATTTTATTTACAAGAGCAAAATTTCCTTCAAAATAATACAATCGAAGTCGGAAGAGAATCTAAGCCTATTTTTGTTGATATAAATAATGACCAAATTGAAGATTTAATAGTTGCTAATTTTGGTGAATTTGATTTAAGTGTCCCTATTCATTACAGGTCTTATATTGAATCTTACATAAATGTAGGAACCCAACAAAATCCAGTATTTTCTAAATCATCTAATGATTTTCAAAATATATCAACTCTTATTAATGACATAAATCTTATCCCAAGTTTTGGAGATTTAGATAATGATGGTGACTTAGATGCTATCATTGGGGACTACAGTGGCAAACTTCATTATTTGGAAAATACCTCTTCCAATCTAAGTATTATTAGTCTTTCAATAGGTAGCTCTCCAATGAATGATGTATTTGGCAATACATTCGATTTTGGATTTAATGCACATCCAACTCTCTATGATATAGATAATGATAATGATCTTGATATTATCGTAGGAGAAGCCCTTGGAAATCTCAACTTTGTAGAAAATGTTGGAGACTCTATTAACTTTAATTTTGATTTAAGAAATGAAAATTTTGGCGGTGTTGATGTTTCTGAATGGTGGACAAATATTGGTCTAAGTTCTCCCGTTTTTTACAAAAATGGCAATAATCTTGAATTATATGTGGGTAGTAAAAGAGGGACTATTTTTAAATACGATAACATTGAGAATAATTTAACCGGTAACTTCAACTTAGTTGATAGTAACTTTAAAACTATAAATGTTGGTTCTCACTCAAGCCCAGCTATTTTCGATTTAAATAATGACTCCTTAGAAGATTTTATTATAGGTAATAAAAGAGGGGGATTATCACTATTTATAGGATTTAATGACTCTGTCAATACATCAATTTTAAATGAGGAAATATTACATCAAGAACATTTTATTTTTCCAAATCCGTCTAATGATTTTATTACTGTTAAAAATTTAAATTCCACAATAGCATATGAAATTATAAATCTATCAGGTAAAAGAGTTAAAACTGGAATCAGCGATGGAGAAATAGAAATAAAGAACTTGGAAAATGGAATTTATTTTTTACAAATTAGTTCTGGATATAACTATAAAGTATTAAAATTTATTAAGTGCAAATAGATAGTTTAAAAACCATAGTTTTTATAGATGATGAGTGTATTTTTTGTAATTACTGGGGGAACTTTATATTAAAAAATGATCAATCTAATTCAATATTAATAAGCCCAGCCAACTCTTCTTTTTTTAAAGAGATTCAAAATAAATATACCCTTTTACCCGATCCAAAAGAGACTATTATTCTATTTCACAATAATGATATTTTTGAAAAGTCAAATGCAGTAATCAAAATTGCAAGATTGATGAAAAATTGGCATTCAATTATTATTATTGGTTATATAATCCCAAAGATTATTAGAGACTTTTTATATGATATTATAGCAAAAAATAGAAAGTCATTAATGACAGATTCTTGCGTTATAGATGAACTAAAAAAAAGGGATAAATATATTTTATAATATTTAAATACTATTTAGTGCGCCGTTCATATTTCTGACTGCATCAGCACTTTTAGTAAATAAATCTTTTTCATTACTATCTAAATCTAACTCCAAAATATTTTCCCAACCATTTTTTCCAATAATAACTGGAACCCCTATACATATATCACTTTGACCATACTCACCTTCTAGAAAGACTGAACATGGTATGATTCTTTTTTGATCATTTAAAATACTATCGACTAAATATGATACGGCAGCTCCAGGTGCATACCAAGCAGAAGTCCCCAACATTCCTGTTAATGTTTTCCCTCCAACCATAGTGTCTGCTGCAACCTTTGCTAATTTATTTTCTTCTAATAATTCGCTAATATTTATCCCATTGTATGAAGCAAGTCTGGTTAATGGTATCATAGTAGTGTCTCCATGACCACCTATAACCATACCATGAATATCATTAGAAGGTTTTTGCAAAGCCAAGGAAAGGTAAGTTCTGAATCTAGCACTATCTAAAGCTCCTCCCATTCCAATAATTCTATTTTTAGGCAATCCACTCTCTTTTAAAGTTAAATAAGTCATGGTGTCCATTGGATTAGAGACAATCACAATGACTGCTTCCGGAGAATATTCTAAGATGTTATTGGTAACCGTTTTTACAATGCCAGCATTTACCCCAATAAGTTCTTCCCTTGTCATACCTGGCTTTCTAGGAATGCCACTGGTTACAACAACAACGTCGCTTTGAGCAGTTTTAGAATAATCATTTGTAGAACCCACTATTTTAGTATTAAACCCTAACAATGACGATGTTTGAATCATATCCAAAGCTTTTCCTTCGGCAAAATTTTCTTTAATATCTAATAAAACAACTTCACTAGCTATTCTTTTAAATGCTATTGCATCTGCACATGTTGATCCTACATTTCCTGCTCCTACTATAGTTACCTTCATAATATTATTATTTTTAAAATTAAATTTTCCAAAGTTCTAAATATCAATATTAGCATACTTAGCATTTTTTTCTATGAATTCCCTTCTTGGTGGTACTTCGTCTCCCATTAGCATGGAAAAAATTCTATCTGCCTCGGCAGCACTATCAATATTTACTCTTCGCAAAGTTCTATTTTCTGGAGACATCGTAGTGTCCCAAAGTTGTTCAGCATTCATTTCTCCAAGTCCCTTATACCTTTGAATATGAACACTAGATTCCGAACCAGAACCTTTCAATTGATTTACTAATTGGTCTCTTTGTTCATCATTCCAAGCATATTTAGCCTGTTTACCCTTTTTTACCAAATATAATGGAGGAGTTGCAATATATAAATATCCTTTTTCTATTAATTCTTTCATATACCTAAAGAAAAAAGTCATAATTAAAGTCTGAATATGACTACCGTCAACATCCGCATCACACATTATAATAACCTTGTGATACCTTAGTTTTTCAAGATTTAGGGCTCTTGAGTCTTCTTCTGTTCCAACCCTAACACCTAAAGCTGTATAAATATTTTTAATCTCTTCATTTTCGAAAATTTTATGTTGCATGGCCTTTTCAACATTTAAAATCTTCCCTCTTAATGGCATAATAGCTTGGAAATGTCTATCTCTACCTTGCTTGGCTGTTCCACCAGCAGAATCTCCCTCAACAAGATAAACCTCACAATCTTCGGGTATTTTGGACGCGCAATCAGATAATTTACCAGGCAATCCAGCGCCTCCCATTGGATTTTTACGCTGCACCATTTCTCTTGCTTTAGTAGCTGCATGCCTTGCTGTAGCGGCAAGAATAACTTTCTGAATAATCTGTTTAGCATCATCTGGATGTTCCTCAAGATAATTACTTAGCATTTCACTCACAGCCTGACTTACAGGTGCATTAACTTCTCTATTACCCAATTTTGTCTTTGTCTGTCCTTCAAATTGCGGTTCCTGAACTTTTACTGAAACAATAGCTGTTAATCCCTCTCTAAAGTCATCACCAGAGATTTCAAATTTTAGTTTATCTAGCATACCAGATTTATCAGCATACTTTTTTAGAGTGTTGGTTAACCCCCTTCTAAAGCCTGAAAGGTGCGTACCTCCCTCATGGGTATTTATATTGTTTACATATGAGTGAATATTCTCAGCATATGAATTATTATAAATTAAAGCCACTTCTACAGGGATACCGCTTTTTTCTCCTTCAACGCTAATGACATTTTGAATTAATTTTTCCCTATTTCCATCTAAAAATTCTACAAATTCAGCTAAACCTCTTTCAGAATAAAATTTATCAGCTAATTGATTACCTTCTTCATCTTTAGAAGACTCTCTTTCGTCTGTTAATGTTATATTAAGACCTTTATTTAGAAAAGATAACTCACGCATACGAGTAGCTAAAACTTCATATTGATAATCTAAAGATTCGAAAATTTTAGGATCTGGGAAGAAAATCACTTCGGTTCCTCTTTTATCTGTAGAACCTGATTCTTTAACTAAGTATTGTTCTTTTCCCTGCTTATACTCTTGAACATAAATTTTACCTTCTTTATGAACACTAGCTTTTAGATCAATAGATAATGCATTTACAACTGATACTCCAACTCCATGTAGCCCACCTGAAACTTTGTAAGAGTCTTTATCAAACTTTCCTCCTGCACCAATTTTGGTCATTACTACTTGTAAAGCAGATACTCCCTCTTTTTTATGGATTCCGACTGGTATTCCCCTACCATTGTCCATAACTTTAATTCCATTACCTTCTAAAATAGTAACGTTGACTTCTGTACAATGTCCAGCTAAAGCTTCGTCAATAGAATTATCTACAACCTCATAGACTAAATGGTGTAATCCTCTTGAACCAACATCACCAATGTACATTGATGGACGCATTCTTACATGCTCCATTCCCTCTAGTGCTTGAATACTATCTGCTGAATAATTTTTCTCTTCGCTCATCTAATAATTTTGAATGAACAAATATACTACTAATAGAACATTTTTTAATGACTCTAACCCCTATAAATTAGATACTTTTCAACATTTTAAAAACTAAAGGTAACACCCCCTAAAATATTGATAGACTGAACTGGGAAATTAGACCAATACTGGTATTTTTTTCCTATAAAATTATTAAACTGNATGAACCCTGAAACTTTTTTATTATACCTATATTCTGCTGAAAGATTCATGTCAATTAGTGGTTTTAGNGTGGAAACATACTTTCCATCTTCTAACTCATAATTTCTNAGCGGTTCATAGTGAGAAAATACTTTTCTTTGACCCACTAAATAAATATCTGATTTTACTATGATTTTATTTGACAAATCTAATAAACCAGAAAGAGTAATTAAAAATTCTGGTTTTTGCCAAGCGTATAACTCATTAGATGGATCATAAATAAAATATTCTCCTTTTGCTGATACTTTTAACTTTTCAGAATCTTGATACGTGATTTCACCCATAAATGAAGTTTGAGATAAATTATCATAAGTCATTTGGAATTTATTTCCGTATGAAGAAATATTATCTGGTATGAAAAAATACATGCTATCAAATTTTTGAAAGGAAGCAGATAAATTAAAAGTAAATTTGCTACTTAAAGATCCTCTAACTCCGGCAAATAAGTTACTTTTCTGAACAGTGTTTTGAAGATTAGCATCTTCAGAAATGAATGGGTTTTCTAATCTTATATCATTAAAAGTATTTCTTTGAACATTACCAACCCATCCACCATATGGTATGAAAACATTATTAAACAAGCTGTAACTTAATTCTAAATCAGGAAAAATATGGAATTTTGTATTATCATTTATATTAGCCTGAACTGATAATCCAGCTTTAACAATTAAATTGTTTTTTCTAGAATAAATATGTGGATTTAAACGAATAATTCCAGAAGTACGATTTTTTTGATTTGATGATTGAATAATATTATCTGCATTAATAGTAAGTGTTTCAGGGGCGTTTAAATTATTGATATCTAACTCAAAAGTTCCTAGAAATTCTTCATCTAAAATTAACCATCCAGAATGAGCTCCTATTAAAAAATGATTTTCTGATAAGTCATAATTACTATTTAAATGATGAAAGTCAATCCAACTCTTAATTCTCAATTTATTGGTATCTCTTCCAATATTTAAGGAATTTAACTTAATATGTAAATCAAATAAGTCATAATTTTGTTTAAATAATGAATCAGCTTCCTTAAAAGATTCTTTCATTAAACTATCATTGCTATCAATTCCATAAAAATCATACATCTGAATATCTTCATAATCCAAACCATAAAATTGATAGTTATTTCTTTCGTAGTCAACCTCTGACCATAAATCGTAATCCATGAAGAATTTTTGATAATATCCACCTAAAGAAAGATCAGAATATTTAGTATTACCTAAACCATTAATATTGGCAAAACTACCATTAGTCCCACCTTTAAATCCCCAACTTTCATCTCTAGATCTTTTTGAAGCGTAGTTAAACTCTAATAAAGGAGATAAGTAAGCCCCTGCACCAGCTTTCAAATAACCTCTATATAGCTTGTCACCATTAGCAGTGATTTTTAATCTTGCTGGTTTTATATTTTCAATATCATAACTCACTTGATACTGCTTAGGTTCCAAATAATACTTGACCTCATCTATAATTGTTATAGAATCTGTATGATTAGGTGAAATTGATGATTTTTGAATTTTAGATATTTTTCTATTCCCCGATCCAATGCCAAGAAAGATTTCTTCAGTTTTATTTTTTTCTTGTCCATATAATGGAAAGAACAATAATGTTGAAATTAAAAAGACAAATGAACTGGATCTACTTATTTTCATCTTGATTGTTTTCTGTAGAATTAATTTCTATTATTTCTGGTTCTAACTTTGAATTAACATCTTCAATTGGCTCTAATTCAATTTCTATGTCCTGCTGAACCGGCTGCTCTTGACGAGCATCATTTTCCAGTTTTATAATACTTTCTAATTTTAAAACTGCCTCATCCACTATTTCTTTTTTGTTAAATCCATCGTAATTTTCTATAATACTTTCCACGCTATGTTTCGCATTGAAATAGTCATTTTGAGCAGTGAAATTATCTCCAAGAAGAAGAATTCCTTTAGCTAACCAGTAATCATAAGAGGGTTTTTGCTGGACAAGCTCCATAATTAAAGACTCACACAACTCATAACTTTTACGTTCGTAAGCAATTTCGCAGATATGGTACTTAGACTCAGCTGCAGCGATACTTTTAGTGAAATACATTATACTATCATAATAAATTATTGCACTGTCTAATTGGTTTACAGGCTGATAAGACTTAGCTAAATACAAATAAGAATCTTCTTTTAACTTCTTATTTATATTAGAAAGTTGCAAAGTTTTTTTTGCGTACTTGATAGTTGAAATCGGATTATTTAAATAATAAAAACAATAAAATTGCCCTTTTACAGAAAGTGATAAGTCTTCCTCATCCATAGTTACATCTTCTAAAGTAGAAAAATAAGCTAGCGCATTTTTATAATCTTTTGCATCAAAGGTAATTTCACCTGCATATTTTAGAGCTTCAGTATAATAATTGTTGTTGGGTTTTTTAGTAATGAAATCGTAGTGAAAAAGAGCTTCATTCTTTTTTTCATCATTTAAGTAACAATTTGCCATATAATAATGAGCAGAAATTTCTCGAATAGGATCTTCAATATTATCTAAATAATAAGAAGCTTTTTCAATCTGCTTATTACAATCACCATTTTCTCTTGCTAAAACTACAGGTCTCCAAAGTGAAGAATCTTTTTCTTGAATACTTACATCTATTCCCCTTGAACTAAGCCAATCATAATATCCAGTAAGGTTATTTCTTAAATTGTAGACCTCTAACATTAATTCTATTGCCAGTTCATTCTCTTGCTCAGCATCTGGATAGTCGTCTAAAACCTTTATTAAATATTTTTCAGCCTCATCTGAGTTTTTTTCTTTCAAATAAATACTACCAAGCTCAACATTTGCTTTGGAAATTAAATTATTATTAGGATAATCATTAATGAATTTTAAATAGGTTTCTATAGATTCATCATTCCTAGATTCGTCTTTGAAAGCTTGTGCTAAATTTAAAAGTGAAGAGACTTGATACTTGGAGTTTGGATATTGATCAGTTAATTTTTTTAAAGTATTTATTTTTCCTTCGTAGTCTTGAATTAAACCTTGTGAAGTTGCCATTTGATTTAATGCATAACTATGATTATAATTTCCTACTGTTGTTGAGAGTGCATAATTCTCAATGGCAAGGCTATCTTCTCTTAATAAAAAGTAGGCATCCGCAATTCTTAAAAGCGCTATTTTATAATTATTAGAATCCGGAATATTATATTGATGAATATAGTTTCTAAAATACTTTAAGGAATTTTTTAACTCTTCTTTCTGAACTTTTGCTGCATTTCCTTTGTAAAAATTATGTGGATTTGATTTTTCAAAATAGCTATAACCAATATGGAAATCTAGATCTTGAAATTCTTTAGTTAATATGGCTCCATTGATAAATCTGAACTTTTCATAATTTTCTATAGCTATTAAATATTCCTTTAAATTGTAATTGCATTCTCCAATCCAAAACTGACTCATTGCATTTAAATTTTGATCAATTGGATACCTTTTAACAAGTTTAAAGTTTTTGATTGCACTATCATATTCTCTGTTATGATATTGTTCTACAGCACGGTTGTAAACAATGGATTGATAGGCTTTTTGCATCCTAGGATCTTTATTTTTAATCTTCTCCATGGATTTTAAAGCATCATCATAATTTTTTGTAGTTAAATAAACTTTAAGCAAAAACTCATAGGCTTCTTTTGCATCTTCAGAATTAGGGTATTGATCAATAAACTGTTGAAATGAATTAATGGCCTCATCATAAGGGTTATAACTTAACTCATATGCAAGTTTTGCATAATTAAATAATGAATTTCTTTTGATTTCTTCATCAAAACCAAACTTACTAGCTTTTTGAAAGGCATTTCTAGCGTAATCTTTTTCATCCAGTTTTAAATAAGAATCTGCCATATGATAGTAGCATATTTGAGATAGAGAATCCTCTTTATAAGCAACTCTCGAAAATAATTCAATGGCTTTTCTCAAATCCTTAGTTTTATAATAACAGAACGCAACTTGGTAATTACTCTCTCGACTCGATTTAGCAAACTTCTTAAAAGTCTTATAATAATTTAAAGAAGTTTTAAAATTTTTCTTCTTGAAATAAGAATCTGCAATGAGCTTTGCAAATTCTCCTTTTCTTTTTTCAGTAATAGAATCCATGTAAGAAGGAGCATAAGAAATTAATTCGTCATATTTATTTTGCTGATATAATATTTGAGTTATATAGTATGGTATAATAGGCTTAAACATCTTATTGCTAGAAATCTTTCTAAAACCTTCTAGTGCTGTTTGATATTTTCCTTCCGCATAAGCAATATGACTGTAATAATAAGTAGTTGGCACCTCATAATCTGTCTGTCTTTGCAACAATTCATTAAATAAAACTTTAGATTCATCTAAGTTCTTTTTCATGAATTTAGAGTAGCCTAACTTGAACAGGTACTCATTTTGATCACTTTTTGAAAGGTCATATTGATCAACTTTTTCAAAAAACTCAATAGATTTTTTAAACTTTTTAGTCTGATAATAATGCTTTCCTAATTGAAAATAAATATTTTTTGATTTGGGATGGTCAGGGTGATCTAAGGCAAATCTAGTTAGGATAGTCTCAACATTTCTATGATACAATTTTAATGCACAAACTGCAAAATAATATTCAGCATTGATTCTAATTTCGTCTTGGGGATTATCGAACTTATTAATAACTTCTTTAAAATAATATTGTGCTGAACTATACTTTTCTTTATCAAAAAGCTCTTGAGCAGTTTTGTAACTCTTGTAAGGATCACTGTAAATAAGTGTTTTTTGAGCAAAAGAATAGTTAGCCCAAAGAATAACTAAAAAAAAGAATATTAGCTTGTGAAAAGTTTTAGTCATTAATTTGTCTAAATCTGATTTTATCTAAAGATAGTTAGTGATCTACCATCAGAATAATTAGATTATGATTATTTTCAACCATAATGTGTTAACATTAATTTATAGAGTTAAATACATTTACTTTATTATTTTAAATTTGATAATAATAAAATTCATTATTCATTATGAGTGAAAATCTATTTTTAGACTTTAAAAATGTTGAAATACAACACCAAGAAAACCTTATCCTGAGTAATATTAATCTAAGTATTAAAAAAGGAGAATTTGTCTATTTTGTTGGCAAAACTGGTAGCGGTAAGAGTAGTCTTTTAAAAGCCATATATGGAGATGTATCAATTCATAAAGGAGAAATCGCATTTAAAAATCAAAGTATAAGTAAATTATCTAAAAAAAATATTTTGGCACTAAGAAGAAAAATTGGGATAATTTTTCAAGATTTTCAACTTCTTATGGACCGTTCAGTTGCGGATAATTTACGATTTGTAATGAAAGCTACTGGATGGAAAGGGAAAAAAAGAATGGAAGAAGAAATTGAAAAACTTTTAACAAAAGTGGACATGCTTGATAAGGCCAATGCTTATCCACATTTAATTTCTGGCGGAGAGCAACAAAGAATTGCCGTAGCAAGAGCCTTAATAAATAATCCAGAATTAATTATTGCAGATGAGCCAACTGGAAATCTTGACCCAGAAACAAGTGAAAAAATTATGGATTTAATTAAATCAATTATAGGAGATCATAAAACAGTTATTATGGCAACACACGATTTTGATATTATTAATAAATTTCCAGGAAGAATTGTGAAGTTTGACAATAAATCAATTGTGAATTAAGTTACTTTATATTGATTAGTATTTGTATTCCTATTTATAATTTTAATGTCCTAAGCCTTGTAGAGACACTAACTCTTCAAGGAAAAGAAATCAACCAACCATTTGAAATTATTTGTATTGATGACCATTCATCAGATTTTTTTAGGAAAATAAATGCCCCCATTGAAACAATGGATAATATTCAATTTATTTCTCTAGAAAAAAATATTGGACGGTCCAAAATTAGAAACATGTTTATTGATATTTCTAAGTTTGATAAATTACTATTTATCGATTGTGATTATAGTGTTTCTTCAAAAATGTTTTTAAAAAATTATCTTGCAATTTCCAATTTTGATGTAATATATGGAGGAAGAAAACACCACCCAATAAAACCAAAAAAAAGTAATGAAAAACTAAGATGGAAATATGGACTTAAGGTAGAGGACCAAAGTTTTGATTATCGATTAAATAATCCTTATCTCTCATTCAGATCCAATAATTTTTTAATCAAAAAATCTGTATTTAAGATTATTAAGTTTGATGAAAGTTTCATTAGCTATGGACATGAGGATACATTACTGGCATTAGAACTTCAAAAAAGAAATATTAAAATTCATCAAATTGATAATTCAGTATATCACGATGGAATTGAGGAAAATGCTGAGTTTTTATTAAAAACTAGAACTGCAATTAAAAATCTCTCAAAAATTGAATCAAAAAAATACAACATTAACTCCATTAAATTAATTAATACTTATTTAAGAATTAAAAAACTAAATCTTGATAAATTACTTTTATTAATATCAAAAAATGGGATGACAATAATTGAAAAACAGCTTCTATCTAGTTGGCCATCTCTTAAATTGTTTAATCTTTATAAATTATTGTTTTATATAAGAGAACAAAACAATGTATAAGCTTTTAAAAAAGATATACAGAAAACTAACTCCCAATAAGTTTCATTATAGAATAGAACCTTATATAAGAGCCATTATTTATTATTTAATTTACAAGGGCAATACTGTTCAGTGTAATATCTGTTTATCAAAATCTAAGAAATTTATTACCATATCTTTTATAAATTCCAAAGATAAAATATGTCCTAAATGTGGATCTCTATCAAGGTCTAGAGCATTAAGTTTTTACGTGACTAAATACTTTCAAAATATAAATCTGAACATTTTAGACTTTTCTCCACATAGAAGCCTTCATGATTTATTTAATACAAAATTTCCAAACTATATTTCTTCAGATTATGAAAACCAATTTTTTGCTCAAAAAAAATACGATATAACAAATATTGATGAAGGTGATAAGAGTTTTCACTTAATTATATGTTTCCACGTTCTTGAACATATTTTAGATGATGATAAAGCAATTAAAGAATTATATAGAATTTTAAAGAAAAATGGCGTACTAATAATTCAAGTCCCTTTAAAATCAGGAAAGACATATGAAAACTTCAATTTAACATCTAAGAAAGAAAGGCTAGAAGCTTTTGGGCAGGAAGACCACGTTAGAGTATACGGACAGAAGAGTCTGGAAGAAAAATTAAGTGCTTTTAAATTCAATGTTGAAATCATCGATATTGCAAAAAACTTTAGAGAATTTGATAAGAAATATTATGGGATTTCAGAGAAAGAAGTAATTTTCAAGTGTGTCAAATAATTATTTAAACCCTTTATAGGTTGACATTAAAACTTCAGATTCTTTTTCCCAAATTAAATCTGAATTCATTTTTTTTATGTTTTTTAAGTAGCTCTCTGATTTCGATAATTCAATCGCTTTTTCTAAACCATCCAAAATCTTTTCTGGTTTTAATGAATTAATTAAAACTCCTGTATGGTACTGTTCAACAATTTTTTTAATCTCAATAAGATTAGTCGAGACAAAAGGAATCTCAGCTTTTGAATAATCAAAAATTTTATTTGGCAAACTAAACTGATAGTTGATGTTGTTGTTCTTATCTAAACTGACCCCAACATCTGAATTTAAAGTGTACTGCATCATCATTTGATAAGGTAAAGGATCCACAAATAACACTTTATTTTTTAAATCGTTATCATTGCATCTTGTTTTAAGATTCTCTATAACATCTCCCGTTCCCACAATACATAAAAAGAACTTTTCTTGAATTGCAATTGCCTCCACTAACTCCTCAGAGCCTCTATGAACATTTATTCCTGATCCTTGTAAAATAACAACTGGCTTGTCAATTGGCAAGCCTATTTCATTTTTAGATTTAATTTTTTGAATAGCAATATTTGATGGGAGATTTCTTAATACGTTTGGCTTAATTTGATAATCTTTAAAATATAAATTTGATATGGAGCTATTAACTGTAAAAACATACTTTAATCTTGGAAAAATTAATTTCTCAATGGATTTCCAGATCTTTTTTACAATTAATCTATTCTGAATTTCTGGAACTCCTGTAAAATATTCATGTGTATCATATACCAAATTCTTCCCACGAATACTTGAAATAATCCACATTGGAAGTAAAGTATCTAAATCATTAGCGTGATAAACATCAAATTTTTTAAACAGTAATAAAAAAAATAATCTTAAATTATATTCAAAATAGAATAAAAAACCTTTGTTAAAAAGCAATCTTAATCTCTTAGTTGAATAAGTTCTATTTATAGACCTAGAATTATTTAATTCTCTACCAATAAGAGTAACATTGAAATTGCATTTTATGAGCGTATCACATACTTTTTTAACACGCTGATCGTTTGCTAAATCATTACTTACCGATACTATTACTTTTTTGATCTTGATTGTATATTAACTTTATAAAAGTATATAATATTGTTTTAGGGACTAGTCTATAAATATCCAAGAAATTATAATTAGGTTTGTTCCTAATGGAAATTTATAAAAATTTCATATTAACTGAACACAATACTTTTGGTATACATATTCGATCAAAGTATTTTACAGAAATTGTCTCTGTTGGTGATCTTAGAGAGGTGTTTAAATCAAAAGAATTTTTAAACTCTAATTTTTTAATTCTTGGAGGCGGTAGTAATATATTATTTACAAAAGATTATGATGGAATAGTAATTAAAAATAAAATAAAAGGGAAAAAAATACTATCCCAAGACAATGAATTCGTTAACCTTCAAATAGGAGCTGGTGAAAACTGGCATGAATTAGTCATGTTTTGTGTTGATAAAGGTTGGGGTGGTATTGAAAATTTGAGTTTAATTCCTGGTAATACTGGAACAGCTCCCATGCAAAACATAGGTGCTTACGGAGTAGAAATTAAAGAAACATTTGTAGAACTTGAAGCGTTTGAAATTTCTACTGGAAAAATTCTAAAATTCAATAATTCTCAATGTAAGTTTGGGTATAGAGAAAGTATATTTAAGAACGAAAAGAAAAATCAGTTTGTAATAATTAATATAACTCTTAAACTAAATAAAAATCCTAAATTAAATATTGGATATGGAGATGTTATCAATGTTTTAAAGTCTAATAACATCGAAAATCCNACTATTAAGGATGTAAGTAATGCTATTATTTCTATAAGGCAATCAAAATTACCCGACCCCAAAGAAATTGGTAACTGCGGAAGTTTTTTTAAAAATCCAATAATCACTTTAAGTAAGTTAAATATTATTAGAAAAAAATATCCNNAAATAGTTCATTACCCAATTAATAATAAAGAGGTTAAAATTGCTGCTGGGTGGTTAATTGATAAGGCTGGGTGGAAAGGAAGAACATTTAAGGACTACGGAGTTCATAAAAATCAAGCACTTGTTTTAGTTAACTATGGCAATGCTAAAGGAAGTGATTTATTAGAACTTTCTGAAAAAATAATAGTTGATATCAAAGAAAAATTTGATGTAACTCTTGAGAGAGAAGTCAATATTATTTAACTAGTCCAACCATTAAATTGGTCGCTTTTTCATTAATAATTAAAAAGTAAGAGGACTCTTTATTTTTAGGATTTATTTGCTTAGGAATAAAGGCATATTTTTCTGAATCTTTCCCNGGAAAATTAATAGACATAGGCTTTTCNTGAGAAATGCCAGATTCNGAGAAAGTGATATTTTTTGTTCCACAATAGTTNAGTATTCCATATTCAACAGGAATGCCTTTTCTTGAACTTAAATTTGATAGCTCNTTGAAAAAATATTGATTTGAATTATTTATTTTCAAGGCAAAAGTTCCAATAAAATTAAAGTTTTCATCTTTTTGATCTTTTGGCACAGGACATCCCCATATATAATTTCCATTTTTATTAAATTTTATTATGATAAATCCTTTAGAAAGCCAATATGTTTCTTTTTTAGAGTTTACCTTAGAAATATGTTCTGCTAATAAATAATGGTTTTGACTTTCGTCAAGACTAAAATCTGTTATAATAAACTTATCTAACCCAAAACCTGATTCCTTAATTTCTTTAGACGATTTAAAACTTTTAATAATCTTTTCACTTAATGCGTACTGATTTTTATGAATTAATTGTAAGTCGCTATCATATTTTAGTAGAAAAAACCCTTCATAATTATATCTTACTGGAGAGGAGTAAAAACCAGATAAAACCAATTCATCTTTAGAATTAAAGAAAAAGTCTAAGGCTGCTATTTTCCTTTGACTTAATTTAATTTCTTTTTCATTAATAATTTGTTTCCCTAAACTATATAAATAAAAGTTATTTCCCCTGTTCCAGGTTTTTTTTAATAAATAAATTTTACCATTATTTGATATTAGGAGTCTATTATCTCTTTTTGATTCAAATTTAATTTCAAGTTTATTATATACTTCATTAATGACCTGTAAACTATTATCTAATGTAATAAGTTTTATATCTTCATTTTTACCATTTTGAAAAGGCAGTTCCACTAATACATTAAAAGAATCATCAAAAGCTTCATCAGCAAGTTTGAAAAATGAAGGATAGCCTGACTTATTAGACTCTGAGAAAATATTTTTTGGAGNTAAAAATTTGGATGAAACATCTAATATTCTAGTNCTTAAAACTGTTTCAACTCCATTATTTAGAGTTGTAAATAACACTATGTTATTAAATAAAAGCCTTACACCTACCAACTTTTCATTGTCAATATAAAAATTGAATTGGTTTTTATTTTTAAAATCTTNATCAAAAACATTGACCTTAATATCGCAATTTTTTGATTTTTTCTTACTCTGAAAAAGAAGGTGCTTTGAGTTATAATTAATACATCTGATTGCCTTATAATTAGATTCATATGGGACGTGCTCAGAAAAAGATAATTGCAAGTCTTGAGAAAAAAAAGTGACTGCAATAAAATTACATATTGTAAAAGAAATTATATTGATAGTTTTAATCATTGACAAGCTTCAATGATGTAAAATACAATAATCTTGGAATAAATAAAAAATTAATTTTCAAGTATTCTTTCTAAAATGAAGTCGACATATTCAGGATTACCAGACTTTTGAATTACTTCATTAATAAAGCCTAAAATCATCAATTCTTTTGCCTTTTTCAAACTTAACCCTCTTGCTCTTAAATAAAAAATAGATTCTTGATCAAATTGTCCGGTAGTAGACCCATGACTACACTTAACATCATCTGCATAAATTTCTAGCTCAGGTTTAGAATAAATTGTTGCTTCATCATCCAATAAGATGTTATTATTTTTCTGAAAAGCTTCTATTTTTTGAGCATTTTCATGAACAATAACTTTNCCATTAAAAACTCCTACACCATTCTCTTTCATAATTCCTTTATAATTTTCATAAGATTTACAATTAGGGACATGGTGATTAATAGTAGTATGATTATCAATATGGTCATTTTTAAATGGAGTAAATATTCCATTAAGTTCAGAATGGCAATTTTCGCCATTTACGTTGTTAAGTACATCGTTTCTAGTAAATAACCCAGACATTGAGAATGTGTTGGAAATAAATGTACTAGATTCTTCTTGATCAATGCAATCGTTGGAAATATGAAAATTGTTATTTAAATCTTGAAACTTGTCTAAAACTAAAGTTGCATTATTATGAACTAAAAAATTATTATTATGATTGATAAATCCATTAATTGTATTTTTGTAAGCTAAAAAATATTGTCTAATATGAATACTGGAATTATCAGAAAGAATTAGATCCAAATTTGTATTTACAAGAGAATCATTAGATGATACAATATTTATAATGTTAATGTTTTGTTGCACTTTAACTCCTAAGCCTACTTTAATAGTTATTCCCTCACTCAAATAAGAGGAATTAAGTAATGAGAAATAGTTTTCTTTTTTTGAATTAATTATATGTTTATCATTTTCTTTTGAAGTTGATAAAAAAGACAATTCTAGCCCATTGATTTTAGGAAGCTCTGAAAGATTAGCATTAATCCTTCCATTCTCAAGCACTACAATTAACCCATCCATTTGTGGAAGATTAAGCGTACTTATATTTTTAATAGAAAAACTAGAATTATTTGTAAAGGGATGTTTTTTAAGTTTTTTTAAAGGAGAATATTTCCACTGCTCATCCTTTCTAGTAGGAAAAGAAGTTTTATTAAAAACATCTAATGCTATATTTGAAGCTCCTCGAATTAATGGAGAATATGTTAGTTTGTCAGTAATCAAAAGACAATTTTATCTAATTTGAGATATTTCAAGTAAGCCAGTCATAACCCTTATTCTCCAGCTCAAGTGCCAAGTTTTTATTTCCAGTTTTTATAATTTTTCCATCTTTAAGTACATGAACAAAATCAGGAATTATGTAATCTAATAATCTTTGATAATGGGTTATTACAATAGTTGCATTTTCTTTAGATTTAAGTTTATTTACCCCTTTAGCAACAGTCTTTAAAGCATCTATATCTAACCCNGAATCAGTTTCATCTAAAATAGATAGTTTTGGATTGAGCATTGCCATTTGAAAAATTTCATTTCTTTTTTTCTCTCCTCCTGAAAACCCTTCATTGACAGACCTATTTTTCAGCCTGTTATCTAGGCCAACTAAGGCCGACTTCTCTGTAACCATTTTAAGAAAATCTTTAGCTGGAATAGGGTCTTTTCCAAAAAACTTATTTCTTTCATTNAGAGCTGTTCTAAGAAAATTAATGTTACTAACTCCAGGAATTTCTACAGGATACTGAAAAGCTAAAAACATTCCCTTCCATGACCTTTCTTCAGGGTTCATATCAGTTATATCTTCTCCTAAAAATGAAATAGAGCCTCTAGTAACTTCATAATTATCATTGCCAGCTAAAACAGACGAAAGAGTACTTTTTCCNGACCCATTTGGTCCCATAATGGCGTGAACTTCCCCTTTATTGACTTTTAAATTAAGTCCCTTAAGAATTTCTTGATCTCCAATTTTGCATTCAAGATTTTTAATTTCAACCAATAATTCCTTCATATTATTTACTTTATCCAACAGATCCTTCTAAACTTATCTCTAATAATTTTTGCGCCTCAACTGCAAATTCCATAGGAAGTTTATTTAAAACTTCTTTAGCATAGCCATTAACAATTAAACTAATGGCTCTCTCTTCAGAAATCCCTCTTTGCACACAATAAAATAATTGATCTTCACCTATTTTAGAGGTTGTTGCCTCATGTTCAACAGTAGCAGAAGAATTTTCACATTCTATGTATGGGAAGGTGTGAGCACCACATTGATCTGTCATTAATAAAGAATCACATTGAGAAAAGTTTCTAGAGTTCGCAGCTCCTTTTCCAATCTTTACTAAACCTCTATAACTATTTTGACTTTTACCTGCGGAGATTCCTTTAGAAATAATAGTTGATTTTGTGTTTTTTCCTACATGAACCATTTTTGTTCCGGTGTCAGCTTGTTGAAAATTATTTGTTACGGCAACAGAATAAAATTCACCTACCGAGTAGTCTCCTTTTAAAATACATGAGGGGTATTTCCAAGTAACTGCGGAGCCNGTTTCAACTTGAGTCCAAGAAATTTTTGAACGATATCCACATATTCCTCTTTTAGTAACAAAATTATAAACTCCTCCAAGTCCCTTGTCATCACCAGGATACCAATTTTGAACAGTGGAATATTTGATTTCTGCTTGATCAAGAGCTATAAGCTCAACCACTGCAGCATGTAATTGGTTTTCATCTCTTTGTGGAGCAGTACAACCTTCTAAATAACTTACATAACTAGATTCATCAGCAATGAGAAGAGTTCTTTCAAACTGTCCAGTTCCTGATTCATTAATTCTAAAATAGGTAGATAGTTCCATTGGACATTTCACTCCTTTTGGGATGTAACAAAATGATCCGTCTGAGAAAACTGCACTATTTAAGGCGGCATAATAGTTATCTGTAGAAGGAACAACTGTTCCCATATATTTCTTAACTAANTCAGGATGATTCTGAACAGCTTCAGAAAAAGAACAAAAGATAATTCCAAGTTCACTTAATTTTTCTTTAAAGGAAGTGGCTACTGAGACAGAATCCATAACAAAGTCAACAGCGACACCACTAAGTTTTTTTTGCTCTTCGATAGAAATACCAAGCTTTTCCATTGTTTTAAGAAGTTCTGGATCAACTTCATCTAAACTTTTTAGCTCTTTTTTCTTTTTAGGAGCTGAATAATAAGAAATATTTTGAAAATCTGGTTTTTCATATTTAACATGAGCCCAATTTGGCTCATCCATGGTTTGCCATATTTCAAAAGCCTTTAATCTATAATTTAATAACCATTCTGGTTCTCTTTTTTTAGAGGATATTAATTTTATAATGTCTTCATTTAAACCATTAGGAGCTTTTTCAGACTCAATATCAGTAACAAACCCAAATTCATAAGTCTTGTTATCCAGCTCTTCTTTTAACTCTTTTTCAGTATATGACATTTATTAATTTTATAAAGAGAAACTTTCTCCACATCCGCANGTCCTATCAGCATTTGGATTGCTAAAAACGAACCCTTTACCATTCAATCCCCCAGAGAAGTCTAAAGTTGTACCTACTAAATAAAGAAAGCTTTTTTTGTCTACCACCACCATAACTCCGTTGTCAACAAAGGATTTATCATTTTCATTTAAAATATTATCAAGCTTAAGTTCATACATCAATCCNGAACACCCTCCCCCTTTTACACCAACACGAATAAATGGGTTTTTTTTGCCATCTTCTTTCATTAACTCTAGAGCTTTATCTTTGGCATTTTCTGNGACTTTTATCATTTAACCTTATTTAGAATAATTATAAACTATGCAAATATACCTATAAAATAACAGATGAAAAAACAAATTTTAAAATGTATTTATTTATGGTGNNAGTTGTTAAACAAAAAAGTTTTAAAAATATGATAGTATTAAATTAAATTTGACGTCATGAATGAAGAAAAAGAAGTAGTTAACCTTAAAGAATTAGGTGAATTTGGTTTGATAGATAGAATTACAAAAAAAATTAAATCTTATCAACAAAATACTAAACTTGGACCAGGAGATGATGCAGCAGTAATAAAGCCTAAAAAAAATATTTTAATTAGCTCTGATATGCTTGTTGAAGGGATACATTTTGACATGTCTTTTACACCATTAAAACATCTAGGTTATAAATCAGTTGTTGTTAACATAAGTGATATNTATGCTATGAATGCAATACCAACTCAGATCACTGTCAATCTTGGAATTTCAAGTAAATACACTTTAGAGGCTATAGACGAGCTATACGATGGGATTTTATTAGCTTGTGAAAAATATAAAGTTGANATAATTGGAGGAGATATTACATCTTGTATTAGTGGTCTAACTATATCTATAACAGCTATTGGAGAAGGAAACGAAAATGAAATTGTTAAACGATCTGGAGCAAAAGAGAATGATTTACTCATTACAACTGGAGACTTAGGAGGGGCGTATATGGGCTTAAATGTTCTTCAAAGAGAAAAAGAAGTTTGGAAAAACAATCCAAATATGCAGCCAGAGTTGGATGATTTTAACTATATATTACAAAGACAACTTAAACCAGAGGCAAGGAAAGATATTATTGAATCTTTTAAAGAAATCAATATCAAACCAACGAGTATGATTGATATTTCAGATGGTTTAGCTTCAGAAATATTTCATATTTGTAAAGCAAGCAAAGTAGGATGTCAAGTTTATGAAGATAAAATTCCAATTGATTCTGAAACTTATAAAACATCTATGGATTTTAATATCAATCCAACAGTTTCCGCTCTNAACGGAGGNGAGGACTATGAACTTTTATTCACCATCAATCAAAAAGATTATGAGAAAATTAAGNATGATCCTAANATTACCGTTATTGGTCACATTACAAAAAAAGATCAAGGGATTAATCTAGTAGGAAACGGAAATACTTTAACTCCTCTTAAGGCTCAAGGTTGGAATCATTTTAATAATTAATTCTAGTTAAAGAGAGTTGTCTCCTTCATCTAAGAATTGATATTGTAAGATTCCTAGTTCAGTCATAGGTCTAATTGCAATCCACTTTTTATACTTTAAAAACCATTGCCTTTGAATATTCTTCACTCCTTTTTTCAAAAAAGCATCAATAAAGGGATGTACATTTAATGTAATAGTTTTGGCAACTCCTTCATTAATAATTGAATTAAGTAGGGACTCAATTTCATCAATTATTAAAATAGATGCTTGAACTTCTCCTTTTCCTAAACATGTAGGGCAGGCTTCAGTTGTTTTAATTTCAGTTTCTGGACGAACTCTTTGACGTGTGAGCTCAACAACTCCAAACCTACTAGGAGGCTGAATATTGTGCTTTGCTTTATCATCCTTCATGAATTTTCTGAAATTCTCAATAAGTTTTTTATTATTTGCTCGNTTATACATGTCAATAAAATCAACTGCAACAATNCCTCCCATGTCTCTTANCCTTAATAATCTTGCAATTTCTTCAGCTGATTCTAAATTGGTTTCTAAAGCATTTATTTCTTGATCCGGATTAGTAGCTTTTCGATTGCCACTATTTACATCGATAACATGCATTGCTTCAGTGTGGTCAATAATAAGATAGGCTCCAGATTTTAAATTAACTTTTCTGCCAAATGTTGCTTTAATTTGTTTATTAATTCCTCTACTCTCAAATAAACTAACTTTACCCTGATATAACTTTACAATTTCTTCTTTTTCAGGAGCAATAGTTTTAACATAATCTTTAAGTTCAGTGTATAAAGATTCGTCATCAACATGAATACTTGTAAACTCCTTATTTAACTCATCTCTCAAAACAGTTGTAGCTCGATTCATTTCACCTAAAAGTTTTTTTCTAGGTGAAGCATCTTTTAACTCCTTATACATTTTAGACCATTTCTCTTCTAAATCTTTTAAGTCCTGATCTAATTCTGCAACTTTTTTATCCTGAGCAACAGTCCTAATAATAACCCCAAACTTTCTTGGTCTTATACTATTAATCAAACGCTTTAAACGCTCTCTCTCTTTAGGATCTTTAATTTTTTGAGAGACTGATATTTTTTCAGAGAAAGGAACTAAAACTAAAAACCTTCCAGGTATCGTCACTTCAGCGCTTAACCTAGGACCCTTGGATGAAATTGGCTCTTTAGTAACTTGAACTGCGATTAACTGATTGGAAGAAAGATGTTCTTTAATCTTTCCATCCTTTAAAATATCTGCTTCAATTTTATTATAGCCTAACTTGTGAGTTGACTGCTTACCAGATAAAGATAATTGAACAAATTTGTTCATAGATCTAAACTGTGGACCCAAATCTAAATAATGTAGAAATGCATCTTTTTCATAACCAACATCAACAAAAGCAGCGTTGAGACTGGGAACTATTTTTTTTACCTTACCTAAATAAACATCACCAACATTAAAACGGTCATCAAGACCTTCTTTATGAATTTCAACTAATTTGTTTTCATAAAGCAATGCGGTTACAACTTCATTTGATGATGAATTTATAACTAATTCATACGACACTGTACCTCCTATCTGATTATAGCAGAGCGGTTACAATAAAATTAATTATTGTGAGTTAAAGAATCTACTTCTTNTTATGTCTGTTTTTTCTCAGACGTTTCTTTCTCTTATGTGTTGACATTTTATGTCTTTTTCTTTTTTTACCGCTAGGCATACTAATCTTTTAAATTATTATTAAAATCTTTATTACTTCTTAATCTTCTTTTTAACACCTTCTACAAAAGTTTTAGCTGGTTTAAAAGTTGGAACAAAATGTTCTGGAATAATAATCGTTGTATTTTTCGAAATATCTCTTCCTGTTTTTTCAGCTCTTTTCTTAACCACAAAACTACCAAATCCACGTAAATAAACATTCTCACCTGTTTCCATGGCATCAATTATAGTTGTCATAAGTGACTCTACTGTTGCTTGAACAGCAATTTTCTCAATACCTGTCTTTTCTGTGATTTCTGATACTAAATCTGCTTTTGTCATAATGTAAAATAAGATTTTGCTTATTAATAGCTTGCAAATATAATTTTATTTATGAAAGCCATAAAGCCTGCAATGAGTTTTTTATTTTAGCATTCATGATTGATGAAGATTTTAGTCTTAAACTAATTAAGTGGTACAATGTAAATAAAAGAGATCTACCATGGAGAAAAACTAATGATCCATATAAAATTTGGATAAGCGAAATTGTTTTACAACAAACTAGAGTTGATCAAGGTCTGCCATATTATTTAAACTTNATTAAAGAATTTCCAAAAGTTCAAAACTTAGCAAATGCGANTGAAGACAAGGTTTTAAAATTATGGCAAGGTCTTGGATATTACAGCAGAGCTAGAAATTTACACTTCACCGCAAAATTAATTTCCAAGGAATTAAATGGAAAGTTTCCAGAAAATTATAATGAATTATTAAAATTAAAAGGTGTAGGAGAGTATACTGCTTCTGCAATAGCTTCTTTTGCATTTAATGAGAAAAAAGCTGTTTTAGATGGTAATGTCTTTAGATTGTTAAGCAGATATTATGGCGTATTGGTTCCCATTGATAGTGTAAAAGGCAAAAAAATCTTTAACTCACTAGCTTATAAAAATTTGCCCAAATCAAATTATGCAACTTATAATCAGTCTATAATGGAATTTGGTGCGCTTCAATGCAAACCATCAAATCCAGACTGTGAAATTTGCCCTCTTAATATAAAATGTTGGGCTTTTATAAATTTAAAAACAAAAGATCTTCCTTGTAAAGAGAAAAAAATTAAAGTAAGATTACGGTATTTCAATTTTGTAATTATTCAGGACAATAAATCAGTTATTATGGAAAAACGTCTTAGTAAAGATATTTGGAGAAACCTATACCAATTTCCACTTTTTGAGACTGCTAATGAAAACTTTGAACCTCCAAAAAATTTAGTTCAAAATTATAGTCTTATAAAAAAAACAAAAGCAGTTCATAAGCTAACTCATCAAAAATTAAATATCGTTTTCTGGCATTTTAAATGCAAAAAAAATCTTGTTGAAAAAGATCAGATGGTAGTTAAANTAAAAAATATATTAAAGTATCCTGTTCCAAAAATTGTTGAAAATTATATAGNTGAAAATATAACAAATGGTAGATAATTATTAGATTTGGGTATATNNAAAAATATGTCAGGAAGTGTAAATAAAGTAATCCTAGTTGGGAACTTAGGTAAAGATCCAGAAGTTAGACATTTAGAAAATGGTGCTGCTGTTGCAAATTTTTCAATCGCAACTTCTGAAACATATAAAGACAGAAAAACTGGTGAAAAAGTCTCTCAAACAGAATGGCACAATATTGTAGCATGGAGAGGTTTGGCAGAAATAGCAGAACGTTATTTAAAAAAAGGACATAAAGTATATATTGAGGGGAAATTAAAAACAAGATCTTGGCAGGATCAAGATGGTAATAATAGGTATTCAACAGAAGTAATTACTGATAATCTTACTATGCTAGGCAATAGTAACTCTAATGATTCAAAAAGTAATTTTGAAGAACAACAGTCCGCTAAAAATGATTCAAAAAAATCTCCAGAAAAAGAATTTTCTGCACCTGGAGAAGATGATGATCTNCCATTTTAAAGTATAAACTTGTTACTCCAAAANAACTTAATNAATTCTCTTTCCACTATAGATAATTCTGATTTTAATTATTGGTTATTCCTTTTATTAATATTTTTTCTAATATTACTTTCTGCATTTTTATCAGGTTCTGAAGTGGCCATTTTTGGACTTTCAAATACTCAAAAGGAAACGTTAGTTAACGAGGAACTAAATAAAAATAGCCAACGAATCATTAAGTTAATAGCTGATCCAAAAAAACTGTTAGCCACTATCCTAATTGGGAATAATTTAGTAAATGTTGCCATAGTTATCGTTTCATCATTAATGATGAATCATATTTTTGAAAGTTATACATTAAGCCCCCTGCTAAAATTTATTATTCAAGTAGTAATCGTTACCTTCTTTATTTTATTATTTGGAGAAGTTATTCCAAAAGTCTACGCAAATAATTATAATTTAAAGTTTTCAAAATTAATGGCTTTACCAATTTCAATTTTAAAAATTCTTTTCAATCCTCTTAGTAATCTACTGATTTCAAGTACTTCTATAATTGATAAAAAAATTGATAAAAAAATTGAACTTTTAAATGCAGACGAACTTGAATATGCTTTGGATTTAACTAANGACAGTGTTGATAATAAAGAAGAAAAAAAAATATTAGAGGGTATAGTAAAATTTGGAAATACAGATGTAAAACAAATAATGACTCCTCGAACAGATGTTGTCGCTTTTCAAAATGATTTAGATTATAAATCTTTAATTAACGATCTTAAAGCAGTGAAATTCTCAAGAATTCCTGTATATGAGGATAGTTTTGATAAAATAAAAGGGATTCTNTACGTTAAAGATTTAATTGGTAAAATAAAAGAACCTGCAAATTACCAATGGAATAAATTACTAAGAGACGCAAAGTTTGTTCCGGAAAATAAGAAACTAGATGATTTACTTAAAGAATTTCAGGAAGAAAAAACACATATTGCAATTGTTGTAGATGAATATGGAGGTTCATCAGGAATAGTCTCCTTGGAAGATGTCCTAGAAGAAATTGTAGGAGANATCACCGATGAATTTGATGAAAAAGATGTTACATTTTTAAAAATAGATGAAAAAAATTATTTATTTGACGGAAAAACTCCCTTAATAGATTTTTATAAAATCCTAAATATCAATGGTCAAAAATTCGAAGTTTCTAAAGGGGAGTCTGACACGCTTGCAGGCTTCTGTATTGAAAATGCTGGGAAGATTTTATTGAAAAATGAAAAAATAATATTTGAAAACTACACTTTCACAGTTGAAGCTTCTGATAAAAGAAGAATTAAAAAAATAAAAATTAAGATTGATTAAATTTTTCAAATACTTTACAACTATTGGATTCTTGTTTTTCTTAGGAAGNTGCTCTCAAGAAGCTTCATTCCCCAAACCTAAAAGTTATTTAAGGATTGACTTCCCTAAAAAAGAGTATTATAAAATTAAAGATACTTGCTCCTTTATTTTTAAAATCCCGAATTATTCATCATGGGAACAGAAATTTAAAAACTATCCAAACTGCAATAAAACCATAATATTTCCTGAATTTAAAGCAGAGGTTTTATGTGATTATATTTCTTTAAATAATAACTTATTTGAAATTTCAGAAGAGTTTAGAAAGATGGTTTATGAACACAGTTTTAAATCCTCTGCCATAATTGAAAGGACATGGGAAAGTGAAATAAATAAAGTTTATGCTCTAGCTTATGAAATTAAAGGAAATACCGCATGTAACTATGCATTTACAATTACTGATAGTGTGAGTCATTTTTTTTCTGGACAACTACTTTTTCAGACAAAACCTAACTATGATTCCCTACAACCAAGCATTTTTTTCTTAAAAAGTGATATAGAAAATATGATATCTTCTTTCAGATGGGTTAACTAAATGCTTGTATTCCAGTAATATCCATCCCTGTAATAAGAAGATGAATATCATGAGTACCTTCATAAGTAACTACCGACTCTAAATTAGCCATGTGTCTCATTACGGAATACTCATTCATTATTCCCATAGCTCCATGGATTTGTCTGGCTTCTCTTGCAACTTTTAAAGCCATATCAACATTATTTCTCTTAGCCATTGAAATTTGAGCGGTAGTTGCCCTGTCCTCATTTTTAAGTTGCCCTAGGCGATATGTTAAAAGTTGAGCTTTAGTAATTTCTGTAATCATTTCAGCTAATTTTTTCTGAATTAGTTGAAAGCTAGCTATGGGCTTACCAAATTGAATTCTTTCTTTAGAATATCTTAATGCAGAGTCATAACAATCCATAGCCGCTCCAATTGCTCCCCAAGCAATTCCATATCTTGCAGAATCTAAACAAGATAATGGAGCCCCAAGACCATCTTTATTAGGTAAAATATTTTCCTTAGGCACTCTAACATTATTAAAGATAAGTTCCCCAGTTGAAGATGCTCTTAAAGAGTGTTTACCATGCATTTCGGGAGTATCAAATCCTTCCATTCCTCTTTCAACAATGAGACCTTTAATTCTATTATTTGAATCTTTTGCCCAAACGATAGCAATGTCTGCAAATGGTGCATTTGAAATCCACATCTTAGCACCATTAAGTATTAAATGATCTCCATCTTCTGTGAAATTTGTAATCATTCCTCCAGGGTTNGATCCGAAATCAGGTTCAGTTAAACCAAAACAACCAATCATTTCGCCAGTTGCTAGCTTAGGTAAATATTTTTTCTTTTGGACTTCATTACCAAATTTCCAAATAGGGTACATCACTAATGAGCTTTGAACAGATGATGTAGATCTTAGCCCTGAATCACATCTTTCTAATTCTTGCATTATAAGACCATAGGAAATTTGATCTAATCCCGCACCACCATATTCTTCAGGAATGTATGGTCCAAAACCACCAATTGATGCTAACCCTTCCAAAATTTGATTTGGGAATTCAGCCTTTTCATAATATTCTTCAATGATTGGCGAAACCTCTTTCTTTACCCATGCTCTAGCAGAGTCTCTAATTAACTTATGCTCATCAGAGAGCAATTCGTCCATAAGATAATAGTCGTGGGCTTGAAACTGATCTTTACTCATAATACAATTTTNAGCAAATGTATAGGTAATTAAAAATATAGTACAATATGTTAATGCATTTTTTTAAAATAGTTGTGTGGACAATTAAGTAATAGTATTTTTAATAACAAAAAGTATATTTTTGATTTAAAAAAATTGATTCCACAGGAAACCATAGCCAAGATTTTTGATTCAGCTGATATTGTTGAAGTTATTGGAGATTTCATTAATCTAAAAAAATCTGGATCTAACTTTAAAGGCTTGAGTCCTTTTGCTAATGAGAAAACACCTTCATTCATGGTTTCTCCAGGAAAAAGAATTTTCAAAGACTTTAGTTCAGGCAAAGGTGGCAATGTAGTAACATTTCTCATGGAACACGATCATCTTTCCTATCCTGAGGCTCTAAGATGGTTGGCTAATAAATACAATATTGAGATAGTTGAAAAAGAAGAAACTGAAGATCAATTAAAAGTAAAACATCAAAGAGAAGCTCTTTATCTTGCACATCAATTTGCTAATGAATTTTTCAAAAAAANTTTAAGAGAAACAGATGAAGGTAANTCAATAGGGTTATCCTACCTAAAAAAAAGAGGTTATCATTTAAAAACAATTGATGAATTTGAAATTGGTTATTCTCCTGAAAATTATAATGCATTAGAAAATAAAGCTAAAGAAACTTCATATAGTATAGAGCCTTTAAANAAAGCTGGTTTAATTAAAGAAAATGAAAAGGGCAACTATGATTTTTTTCGAGGTCGTATTATTTTCCCTATTCACAATATCACAGGAAGAATTATTGGTTTTGGAGGTCGTACTTTAAGAAAAGATAATAATGTAGCTAAGTATTTTAATTCTCCTGAAAGTGATATTTACAACAAAAGTAATGTGTTATATGGGCTTTTTCAATCAAAAAATGAAATAATTAAAAATGATTGTTGCTTTCTTGTTGAAGGATATACTGATGTAATCTCCCTTCATCATAACGATATAAAAAATACTGTTTCTTCAAGCGGNACTTCTCTAACAGATGGTCAAATTAGGCTCATAAAACGATTTACTAATAATGTGGTTATTCTTTATGATAGTGATCCTGCAGGAATTAATGCTTCCTTTAGAGGAGTTGACATGTTGTTAAAAGCCGGATTAAATGTTAAGGTAGTTTTATTCCCTACGGGTGAGGATCCGGATAGCTATGCTCATCAAGTATCTAATGAAGATTTGAAATTATATTTAACGGACAACCAAATTGATTTTATTTCTTTCAAAACCAACCACTTGATAGAAAAAACAAATAATGATCCTGCAAATATCTCTAAAACTATTAATGAAATAATTAGTTCTATATCCATAATCCCTGATGTTGTTTCAAGATCAGTTTATATTAAAAAAACTGCTCAGGTTTTTGAGATGGATGAGCAACTTTTAATAAATGAAGTNCAAAAGAAACTTAGATCTAAAGATGGAACCAGTGCCACTAGTTCCTTACCAAGTCTTTCAAAAAATACTTTACCAAGTAAGCCTTTTGAGAAAGGAGTAAAACATGATTTAAATTATCAAGAAAAAGATCTTATTAGGTTAATGCTGAATTATGGTGCGCACTCTATTCCTCTAAAAGTAGCAAACGAAAACGAAGAATCTATTGAAGAATATCCATTAGCTCAATATATTATTGAAGAAATTTTAACTGATAAGCTTTCTTATAATAACGAAAAATATCAATTAGTATTTGATGAATTCTTAGAAGGACTTCAAAAAGGACTCATTTTAAATGAGCAACATTTTGTTCAAAACAATCATCTAACAGGCTTAGTTGCTGATTTAACTACCTCAGAAAATGTATTGAGTTTGAATTGGGAAAAAAAACATCAAGTTCATACAAAAGTTGAATCAGAGCGATTAAAACAAGCTGCGCATCAATCTGTATATATCTTCAAATTAAGAGTTACTGAAAATTTGATCTTGGACAAACAGCAATTACTAAAAGAACTTGATTCTACAGAGTCGCCAGAATCAATAATGGAAGAAATTAAGGAATTAATAAAAGTACGTAATATATTTGCAGACGAATTGGGAATTATTGTAACACAATAAAATATGGCATTTATAAATTATTTTAGTTTAGAACACCTTCTTAACCTTACTCTTTTTGGAGTGGTTTTTCTTGTGTGGCTCATTTTAAATAGGTGGATAAATAAAAGTCTTGAAGGTTATTTAAAACAAAAAGGATGGTTAGTTGCTGGANGGGAGAAAAATATTAAAAAACTAATAAAACAGGTATTATTACTTATTTGTAGCATTCTTGCTTTAGAAGCGCTTATTATTGGACATCAAGAATTTTCAATTAGTAATATTACACACTTAGAGTTATTTGGATTTGATTTTGAAGAAAAAGCTAACGGTACATACGATAGGTTTAGTTTTACTATAGGAAGTGTATTTTATTTAATTTTTGTAATCATAATTTCTAAAATTTCTGTTAGTGTTTTTAGAGTTATTATATACCGATCAACTAGAGAGAAAAAATGGATTGACGAAGGTGGTACATACACTATTATCCAATTAAGTAAGTATGTAGTTTACGCCGTAGCTGTTATAGTTGCCATTCAAGGTGTGGGAATTAATATTACTTTCCTAGTTGCTGGTTCAGCAGCTCTTTTTGTTGGTATTGGATTTGGATTACAAGCAATTTTAGGGGATGTATTTTCTGGAATTATATTACTTTTTGATGGAAGTATTAAAGTAGGTGACATTGTAGAAATGCCCAATTCAGAAATATGTAAAGTAGACCATATTTATATTAGAACCTCACAACTTAAAACTTTAGATGGTAAAACCATAATAGTTCCTAACGGGTATTTAACTAAAGAAAATATTATTAATTGGACTATCAGTGATAAAATAACAAGGTTTAATATTTCCTTAAGCGTTTCATATGGTTCAGACACTCAAGCCGTAAAAGAAATATTATACCAATGTGCTCTCAAACATCCTCTTGTAGAAAAAAGAAGAAATATCACAATAGAATTGGAGGACTTTGGCGATGATGGATTNAAATTTAAAGTTTATTTCTGGGCTAAAAAGACATGGGAAATAATTAATATTAAAAGTGACATAAGACTTGCTATTGACCAAGCTTTTAGAAATAATAATATNAGAATACCATTTCCTCAAAGAGATTTACACCTCATTTCAGACAATAGAAAAAAAGATTAAATAATCCTAATGTCTTTTATAAGAATTTGAATGGTTCTTTGATCTCGATAAATGTTTTCATCAATAGATCCAACTACTTCCATTTGGTTTTGATTCTTAATCAAGTCATATGACGACACGCTATTAAACCAAATTCCATTAATTGTATTTTCTTTCTGAGTATCTGAAAATTGGAACTTTATATGGTTTTCCCCAACAATTCTAGGCTTAGTGTAGTTTATTAGATTTTTAAAAATGAAAATAGGTTTGGGATTCCCAACACCAAAGGGTTCCATTTGCTGGACGATTCTAAAAATTTTAGGTTTATTTTGGTTATTGACATCTTCAAAAAGAGTATTTAAAGTTAGNTCATGATCAATGTAAATTTTGGGAACAAGATTTTCTTTTTTAATATGCTTTTTTACTTCATCTTCAAATGCTTTTTTAAATGGTTCTAAATTTTCTTTTTTAAGGCTTAATCCAGCAGCGTATTTATGACCACCAAAGCGAATAAAATAATGTTTTAAACTATCCAAAACTCTGTAAATATCAAAGTCTTTAACAGACCTAGCAGAACCAGTTAAAACATCTCCATCATCAGTTAAAACAATTGTAGGTTTATAATGTTTTTCAATAATTCTTGAAGCTACAATACCGACTACTCCTTTGTGCCATTTGTTAGAATGCACAAAATTTGTAAATCTTTTTTTGGGCTGATTATTTAAAAACTCTAATGCTTGAAAAGTGGTTTGTTCATCAAGATTCTTTCTTTGCTCATTATTTTTTTCAATTTCTTTTAAGATATTTATAGCTTCTTTTGAATCTGATATTAAAAAATCTGCTGCAAGAATTGCAGTATCTAATCTTCCTGCTGCATTAATTCTAGGAGCTACTTTAAAAATTAAATCTCCAATATTAATACTACCTTCTTTTTTTAAATTGGAAAATAAAATTTTAAGGGAATTAATTGGAGAAATATTAATTTCTTTAAGCCCTAAATAAGTAATTAAACGATTTTCATCTTTTAATGGTACTACATCAGCAGCAGTAGCAACAGCAGCAAGTTGATATAAAGAATTGAAATTAAATTGTAAGTTAAATTTTTCTACATAGGCCTGAATTAATTTAAGTCCAATCCCACAGCCACATAGTTCTTTAAAGGGATAATGACAATCTTCCTGTTTTGGATTAAGAATTGTAAAAGCTTCAGGAAGTTCTTCTCCTGGCTTGTGATGATCACAAATTATTAAATCTATATTGTTTTTTTTGAGAGCCTCAGCAGCTAGTAAATCTTTAATTCCACAGTCTAAAGCAATTACTAAGTCTATTTTATTTTTAACTGACCATCTAACACTTTTTAAAGAAACCCCATATCCCTCAGTTTCTCTATGAGGTTGATAANATTGTACACTAGCATTTATTTTTTTTAAAAATCGGACCATTAGAGCTACTGNACAAGTACCATCAACATCATAATCTCCATAAATTAAAATATTTTGATTTTCCTCAATTGCTGACTTTAATCTAAGGACAGAAATATCCATCCCTTTCATTAAAAANGCATTATGGAAATGTTGTTCCTTTGGCCTAAAATAATGTTCTGCTGACTTGAAATCAGTTATNCCTCTTGAAACTAAAATTTTAGAAAGTTCTATTGATATTTTTAAGTCTAATGCTAATTTTTTAGAAGTAGCATCATCCACTTTATTTACCAACCATTGATTTTTATAAGATTTCATAGTTAAATAATAAATAAATATATGTTTTAACTACATAATTTTGTTACGATAGGANCAATTAACACTAAATATCATTAACAAAAGAGCTTCATGAATTTATTTGTGGTAATATTGNAAAAATATGAACGTTATTGATCACTACAAGTGGCGTTACGCTACAAAAAAATTTGATACTAAAAAAAAGATATCAAATTCAAATATAGAATTAATTAAAGAATCTATATCTCTTGCTCCTACTTCATATGGATTACAATTATTCAAGGTTATAATAGTTGAAAAAAAAGAAATTAAAGATGATTTAAAAAAGGCATCTTTTAACCAATCTCAAATTTCTGATGCATCTCATATTTTTATTTTTTGTAATAGTACTAAAATAGTAGAAAATGATATTGATACATATATTAAAAATAAAGCTGCTATTCAAAATAAAACTATTANTGAAATCAGCGGTTATGGAGATTTTTTAAAAGATACGCTCCTCAAAAAAGAGCATAACAAAATNTCAACTTGGACAGCCAATCAAGTTTATATTGCTCTTTCTCACTTAATGACATTCTGTCCCTCTCTAGGAATTGATTCCTGTCCAATTGAAGGGTTTGAGGCTTCTAAATATAATAAGATACTAAAACTTAATAATAGAAATTTAAATTCAACAGTAGTAGCTGCTGTGGGTTACAGGTCAAATAAAGATTCCTCTCAATATGAAAAAAAGATAAGAAAGTCCAATGATGAACTATTTGAAACTCTATAAGTGGATTTATCAAAAAAAATTAATCAAATTTTCACATTATGTATCCTGGGTTTAATATGGGGAAGTTCCTTTATTTTAATGAAAAGAGGTCTTGAAAGCTATCCTCCACTAGAAATTACGCTTTACAGAATATTCATAGTTTTCCTTGTTTTTACTCCAATTGGAATTAAAGATTTTTTTAAACTTCAAAAAAAAACAGGACTCATTTTGCTTTTATCAGCAATAATAGGAAGTGTTATCCCTTACTTCTTATTTATTAAAGCTCAGACCAAAATAGACAGTTCATTAAATGGTATTTTGAATTCTATAACTCCATTATTCACCTTAATTTTTGGAGTTATTTTATTTAAGCAAAAAATAAATTTAAAAGCCTTATCTGGTGTACTTTTAGGCTTAATTGGAGCCTCAGGATTAATAATTATAAGCAATGGAAATAACACTACTTTTTCTAGAGATTATTTTTATGCAATATTACCTGTTATTGGATCAGCTTGTTATGCTCTTAATATAAACTTAATAAAGAATTATCTTCATGACATACCAGCATTAAAAATCACAAGTTGGTCCTTTATTTTTATAGGGCCAATTGCTGGAATTTTACTGCTATTCTATACTGATTTCACTACGCACTTAATTAATGATGATCTAAATTATTTAAACTTTTTATATATTAATATTCTAGGAATTTTGGGGAGTGGATTTGCTTTTTGGTTGTTTAACTTATTGATTAAGGAAACTTCATCCGTTTTTGCTTCATCTGTAACTTATCTTATTCCCATTGTAGCGATATTTTGGGGTGTTTTTGATGGAGAAATTTTTAGCTTATTTCAAGGACTTTTATGTATTGTTATATTTTGTGGAATATATTTAATAAAATCCAAAAAGTAAATTTTCTACAATTTCCTTATGAGTTCAATCACCATATTTTGTAAGTCTTCTAACTTATTTAAAGGTAATGTTTCATACTTATCCAATGGATCGTGATATGCTTTAATACCTCCCATAGTATAAATAAAAATTGATGGAACATTTTTTTTTGAAAACCAATAATGATCCGAATTTGGAGCTTGTCCTCGTAGCTTAATTCTATTAAATATTTTTTCCTTAGAATTAATTTTTCCTATAATTTTAGTAACCTTTTCTTGTTCAAATGCATTGACAATGGCTATACCTTCATCCCCAGTTCCAACAATATCTAAATTGATTAGAAGCTTAACTTTTTCAAGGTTTATAAGCGGATAATTAGTGAAATACTTTGATCCTTTTAACCCAGCTTCTTCAGCACCAAAGCAGATGAAGACTATATTATATTTAGGTGTATTTTTGCTATAATAGTAGGCAAGATTTAATAATAAACTCACTCCACTTGCGTTATCATTGGCTCCGGGAAATTTAACATCTCCCATCATCCCAAGATGATCATAATGGGCTGAAATTATAATTGTTTTTTTACTATTTCTATTAATGGATCCAATTACATTTTGAGTTTGTAACGCTTTTTGAAATTGATTTTTACAATCTATTTCTAATTTTGAAAGTGTCCCTAACTTTAAATTTTCTTTTACTTTTATTACAGGAAATGGACTTAAAAACTCTGCAACTGACCATTGTAAATTTTTAGAACTTATCCATAAAATTGGATACTGATTATTCAAAACATTTTTTATTTCATTATATAGTGATAAGGTATCTTTATTAAGGATTTCACTAACATCTAAAGCCAAAAATAATTGCTTGTTGATATTTTTTTTATTTAAATATGATTTCCAATTTGTCAAATCTACTTCTTCAATAGAATAAATTCCTTTTAAAGAATTAGAGTAAGGTTCAATCATGAACTCTTCACCTGGGATTAAGATCTTATCATTTATTTTTAAAATAATTTTTTCAGGAAAAGTATTTACATCAATATTGAATTTTTGAAAATATCCATTGCTATTTAAGCTAGTTAGTCCAATATTTTTATACTCATTTGATAAAAAATTAGCAGCTTTAATGTGTCCATTATCTACATACCCTCTTCCCCTAAAATAATCACTACAAAGAGTATCAACGTATTTAGAATATTTCGTTGTTTGTGCTGAGAATTCTACTGAAAAAAAAAATGTAAAATAATAATAGATATTTAGTCATTAATTTTGGTACCTTCTTTCTACCAAATTAATCAATCTTTTGACGTGATTGGATTTTGAATTCCAATTGTATTTTTCAAAAAGTTCATTTTTAAGAAACTCTTTTGCTTGACCTAGATTCTCAAATTCATTTAATCTCTGGATAGAATCAGTACAAACTTTACTATCCCCAGCAAATAAATTTTCAGTCATTAAATATCTTTCATTAATGCCAATTTCTTTATTTAAATCTAAAATTGATTGCTGTCCAAACTGATCTGCAAGCGATGTTTGAGGGCTATTTGAGTGGATTTCGTTAATAGATTTACTATGTTTAGAAGATGAAATTAATGGATTTTCACTTTTAGCTTCTTCTTCTACTATTACATCTATTAAATCAATTTGATTTTCCTCTACTTTATCACTCTCTTTTATTATAGAATCTGCTTTTACAGTAGAATTATTTTTTGATCTGTTCTCTAATAAATAATTTAATACAATAAGTTTTTCATTAAGTAATCTTGATGAATTCAACAAAGATGCTATATCAACAGAATGAAGGTCTTCAGGGCTAATTTTAGAGATCCCATCCCCAATAACTTTAGCTAAATTTTTAATTGCTTTGAAATTAAACTCCTTCATGATTTTAAAATAACAAAGCAAAATTCAATATTTTTACATGATGATTGAATATTGTTATTTGAATGTTATCAACATAACATTTTGATTAATGTATTCGTTAGAACAGCAATCAACTATGGAAATTGTTAATTAATAGCTCATATACACTTAGAAAAATCTCCAAAATAACTGGAGGAAAATGCATTGGAAATGTTGATGTTCTCATTAAAAATATTCATTACGATAGCAGAAAGTTTGCTCAAAATAATGGACACTTATTTATAGCATTTAAAACATCATCAAATGATGGTCATAATTATATAGAAAAAGTTTACGAAAGTGGAATTAAACAATTTTTAACACATAAAGTTCCAACTAAAATTAAAAAAGACGCAGGTTATTTAATTGTAAAAGATTCATTAGCTGCTTTACAAGCTTGGGCAGCATACCATAGGTCAAAATTTAATATTCCTATTTTATCTATAACTGGTAGCTATGGTAAAACAATTATCAAAGAATGGATTTATTTTTTAATTCAAAGAAAGAGGAGTGTTTTAAGAAGTCCAAAAAGCTATAATTCTCAATTTGGTGCTGCTTTAACTCTTCTTTCGATTCAAAAAAAACATGAATTAGCGATTATTGAAACTGGCATTTCTTTTCCTGGAGAAATGAATATAATGAAGGAAATGATTAATCCAACTCATGTTATTCTTTCAACTATAGGAAGTGAACACCTTGAAAACTTTTCCTCNTTAGATCANCTCAGGTCCGAGAAAGAAATACTACTTAAAAATACAGAATTTACCTACTTTAAAAATTATAATAATTTCAAAAGAAATGCTACTGAAAATGGTCAAAACATTTATTATTCTTACAATAATATTNAAAACTCTTTTTTTATTTCTCAAAAAGATGAAATTTCTTTTCAAAACTTTATTTGCTGTTTAAACTTTTTAAATCAAATAAAATTTGATGTAAATGAGATCCATAAATTATGTGATGATTTACCTGAAATAGCACTTCGTTTTGAGAAAAAAGCTGGAATTCAAAATTCAGTTTTAATTAATGACTCTTATCATAATAATATTCCATCTCTGAAGATTGCATTAGAAACTTTAAAATCTGAAAGCGGCAGTAAAAAAACTACTTTAATAATGTCTGATTTAAATAATGGTAATTTTAATTATTCTGATTTAAACGATATTATTCAATCCTATAAAATTTCTAACTTTTATGGCGTTGGAAAAAACCTCTTTAAAAACAAAAATTTNTTTACTAAAAACAGTATTATTTTCAAAACAGTAGCAGAATTTTTAGCAAGTTTTACAAAAATTGATTTCAATGANAATTTCATACTAATTAAAGGGGAAAGAGGAATAGAATTTCAAAAAATAGGTTTAAAACTAGAAGCAAAGAAACACTTTACAGTTCTTGAAATTAACCTTAGTAATCTTATTAGAAATTATAACTATTATAAAAGTCTCATTTCTACTAAAACAAAATTATTAGTAATGATTAAAGCAGCTGGTTATGGAACTGGATTAATTGAATCTGCTAAANTTTTACAATTGAACCATGTAGATTATTTAGGAGTTGCTTATGTTGATGAAGGTATTCAGCTAAGAAATAACGGTATTCATTCACCAATTTTAGTGATGAATGTGGAAGCTAAGTCAATGGAAGATATTATTGATTACAATTTAACACCATCTATTTATGACTTAACACAACTTAATGAATTTACCAATAAGCTTATTGGTCTTGGAATTAAAAACTACCCTGTTCACATTAAACTAAATACTGGAATGAACAGACTTGGTTTTGATGAAGATGAAATAAAGGAACTATGTAACTTTTTGCTAAATCAACCNGAGATAAAAGTGGAAGGAATATTTAGTCATCTTTCNGCAAGCGATGTAGAACATGGAAAAAGTTTTACAAGGAATCAAATTAAAAAATTTGAAATACTTTCTAATGAGATGGAAACTAATTTAGGAATAAATGCTATTAAACATATACTAAATACTTCCGGAATTGAAAACTACTCCCAAGCTAGTATGGATATGGTAAGATTGGGCATAGGTATATATGGTATTTCAGAAAATAATAAAATTTCAAATGTTGCTTCGTTAATAACATGTATTTCAAAAGTAAGAAGAATTAAAAAAGGNGAATATATTGGATACGGTTTAGGTAAAATGATAAAAAAAGACATGAAAATTGCCATTATTCCAATTGGCTATGCCGATGGTTTTAACAGAAAATTAGGCAATGGTAATGGCAGTGTCTTCATTAATAATTCTCTTCATAAAACGGTAGGTAACATTTGTATGGATATGGCATTTATAGATATTTCAAATACTGATTATCAANTTGGAGAAAGAGTAGAGATATTTGGTTCTAATAACCCTATAAATGAAATTGCCAAATCAATAAATACCATTCCATATGAAATAATTAGTTCTATTTCTAACAGAGTAGTCAGAGTTTACCATAAAGATTAATGAAAAAGAAATTTTTTTCAAATTTAGTACTAATTCTGCTACTCAATGTAGTTATCAAACCTCTTTATATTTTAGGAATTGATGCTGAAATCCTAAGGATAACAGAAATAAATGACCCTGGTTCTTATGGAACTTATTTTTCATTATTGAGTCTCAGCTTTATTTTCAATATAATACTTGATCTTGGGATCAATAACTTTAATACTAGGAATATCGCTCAAAATAATCAATTAATTAAAAAGCATTTTTCAAGAATATTTACATTAAAATTAATATTAAGCTTATTGTATCTATTTATTTTAATTTTTGTAGGATTCTTATTTGAGTTTTCTTTAAATGAAATTAAATGGTTAGTTATCATTGGATTTAATCAGGTATTAGTTGGTATCATTTTATATTTAAGATCTAACTTATCAGCATTATTACTTTTTAAAAGAGATGGCTTTCTTTCTGTAATTGACAGATTAATTTTAATCCTATTTTGTGGCTATTTTATATGGNTCAAAACAAACCATTCATTTATTACAATAGATTTTTTCATCTTGTCTCAAACTTTTGCTTATTTACTTACCATTTCCATAGGGCTGTTTTCACTTATTAAATTTTCTAAAATNCCCAAAATTCAATGGGACAAATTATTTTTTGCGCTAATAATTAAAAAAAGCATCCCATATGCAATCCTTATATTTTTGATGTCTGTGTACTATTATTCTGACGTTATCATGGTAGAAAAAATTAGAAATAATATTGAAGTAGCAAATTATGCTTATGGATATAGATTTTTTATGGCATTCAATATGTTAGGTTTTTTATTTGCTGGACTTTTACTTCCTATTTTCTCAAAACTAATTGCAGAAAAAAGAAGTGTTATTCCAGTTTCTTGGCTGTCTTTTAAGTTAATTTATTTTTTTGCTTTTGTCATTTTTATATCCATATGGACTTATAAAAGCGAAATTCTGAACTGGCGATATGGAATAACTAAATCTGTTTTAGAACATTCTAGCGATACGTTTGGCTGGTTAATGGTTTCTTTTATTGCTATTTCATGTAATTATATATTTGGGACATTATTAACTGCTAATGGCAGTCTTAAGTCTTTAAATATTTTAGCAGTATTTGGAATTATCATTAATATTTNCCTCAACTTATTTCTTATCCCGAAAAGTGGTTCTGTGGGTGCAGCTTTTGCAAGTGCATTCACTCAATTTTTTATACTAATAGTTCAATTTATTTTATGTTTTAAATATTTTAAATTTAGATATCATATTTTTTCTATAGTTCAGTTACTTTCATTCACCCTATTGTCCATATTTGGAGCTTATAAATTAAATGTACTATCATCAATTAATTGGAATAATAAAATATTAATAACAGTATGTATGGGATTCTTTATTGGTCTTGTATTAAAGCTTATCAACTTGAAAGAATTTTACCTACTTATTAAAACATCAAAATCTTGATTTAGATGATTACTTGTAGAGAATAATCCTATAACTTACATTTGCAAACATAAAATCATACCATGACTGCTACTGAAAACGAATCTTATGACTTAATTTCATTTNTATGGAAAAATAAAAAGCCTTTAATTATAATTGGNATTATTGCTTTTATTAGCTCTNCCATCGTTTCACTTATAATTGAGGAGAAATTTGAATCCACAGTAACTNTATATCCTGCAAAAACTAGTTCTGTAACATTTAGTGAAATAATTACTGAAGATCAAAGTGTTTCTAAGTTTGGAGAAGATGAAGAGGCTGAACAAATGCTTCAAATTTTAGAATCAAGCTCTATTAGAGGAAAAATTATTAATAAATACAATTTATTAAAACACTATGNTATTGATGAAAAATCAAAATATGTCAATACTGATTTAACTAAAACATATTTAGAAAATATCAATTTTAAAAGAAATAATAATGGAGCTGTATTAATTAATGTGTTAGATAAAAATCCTGATACAGCTGCTTTAATTGCGAATGATATTGCTTCTTTATTTGATAGTATTAAAAATGCTATGATTCACGAAAGAGCTGTAAATGATTTTGAAATAAAAAAACAAAAATTAAATAAGATTAAATCGCAAATGCAGCAGTTGAGAGATACCATGACTTCTTTATCTTCAATGGGTGTAGTAATAGATGATGCGTACAGAGCTCTTACCGAAGGATACATTAATGCTAAAGACTCTGAAATGAAAAANTCATTTAAAAAGAAAATGAATATGACAGAGCAATATGGCTCAATACTAAAATCATTTCAGATTAAAGCTGGATTTTTATCTAAAAGACTAGCCAATATGGAAACCTCTTATGAACAAGCTGAAAGTGATGCCAACAGTTATTTATCTCANAAGTTTATTGTAGAGAAAGCATACCCAGCAGAAAAGAAAGCATATCCTATAAGGTGGCTTATTGTGGTATTATCAACCTTTTCATCAGTTATTCTTGGTATTTCTGGTCTTCTTATTAAGAATAAAGTTGAACTTTTAAAAGTTGAATGATTAGTCAATTTTTGAGCAAGAGACTATTCTATTTATTAATGTTGATTTTCATTTTTTTGAACTCAATATTAATTTATTTTGATTTCTATTATTTATTAGCACTTCCATTAGTCATAATAATAGGTTTTCTATATATATTTCATCTTGACATTATATTTTTAATTATTGTTTTTTGCACTCCTCTTTCTTTCAATTTTGAAAACTTAGATATAGGAGGAGTCGGGTTTTATTTCCCAACTGAACCAATGTTACTTATTTTTAGTGGTCTTTTTATTTTTAATTCTATTTACCAAAAAAAATATTTTAAAGACTTTAATTTTTATAAAAACCCTATAGTATTACTTATCATCACACAACTAATTTGGATTTTCACATCTTCAATTACAAGCGAATTACCTGTAGTTTCATTAAAATTTTTGATTTCAAGAAGTTGGTTTATTATTCCNTTAATATTTTATGGATTTCATTTTTTTAAAAGTGGTAAAAGAGCTATTTATCAGTTTTTTCTAACNTTTTTATTCTCCATGTTAATTGTNACAACTTATACTTTAATAAATCACATGATTAATGGATTCAGTGAAGAAGCAGGGCATTGGGTAATGTGGCCTTTTTTTAAAGATCACACCTCCTATGGTGCCATATTAGCATTGTGTATTCCAATTAACATCTGGTTGATTTACATATCAGAAAATAAACTGTTAAAAAATCTATTATATTTTGGATTAATTATACTTTTTGTTGGTTTATATTTTAGCTACACTAGAGCTGCATGGTTAAGTATTTTAATNGNTGCAGTAGTATTTTTATTATACTATTTAAAAATTAAATTTAAATGGTTAATTGGGTTAGTTATAATTCCAGTGTTTTTTGTGTTAATAAACTTTACTGAAATCTCTTATCTAGTTCAAAAAAATGATGCTGAACATACCACAGAAAAGTTTTCTGAAAGAATTGAATCAATGTCTAATATTTCCTCAGATGCATCTAATTTAGAAAGGTTAAATAGATGGAATTGTGCCTTAGAATTATTTTATAAACGTCCTTTTTTTGGTTGGGGGCCAGGAACTTATTCTTTTGTATATGCTCCATTTCAAAGTTCAAAAAACTTAACTATTATCAGTACTAATTTTGGAGATGGAGGAAATGCTCATAGTGAATACTTAGGACCACTAGCTGAACAAGGATTTATAGGGTTTTTAATTAACTCTGTACTCATAGCTATTTTATTTATATCAACAGGTCTTTATTATATTAAATGTGATAATTCATATTATAAAAATTTAACTCTAATGATAATATTGGCATTAACGACATATTTCTCTCACGGAGTATTAAATAATTATTTGGATACAGACAAAGCAGCTATTCCTGTTTGGGGCTTAATAAGTATCTTTATTACTATTACTACAATTTTAAATAGAAATACTAAAAAAACAACGTAAATCTTTTAAGTAGTTGAAATTTAAGTTTGTTTATGGTAAAGTCAAAAAAAATATTTGAATGTAACAATTGCGGGCACCAAAGTAGTAAGTGGACTGGAAAGTGTGTTGAATGCAACGAATGGAATACACTTTCTGAAAGAATATTATCTAATTCTAAAAAAAATTCTGTTTTAAACAGCTTTAAAATACCTCAGTTAATTAATGATATTAAAGGGGAATCATCTGAAAGAATTCAAATAAATGATAATGAGTTTAATAGAGTAATAGGAAATGGGCTTGTTAATGGTTCCGTAATTCTTCTTGGTGGAGAGCCTGGAATTGGAAAATCTACTTTAAGTTTAAAAATAGCTTTAACACTCAAATTAAAGGTCCTTTATATTTCTGGAGAAGAAAGTAATCAACAAATTAAATTAAGAGCTAACAGATTAAATTACCAAAATAATCAGTGTTTTATTTACAATGAAACTGAAATTAATTCNATAATAAAAACTAGTGATGAAGTAACTCCAAAACTTATAATAATTGATTCTATTCAAACAATTTACAATAGTGAGATAGATGCTATCCCCGGTAGTGTTTCTCAAATTAAATACAGTGCTGAANTTTTAATTAAATATGCAAAGGAAAGGTCCATCCCAATTATTATTATTGGACACATAACAAAAGATGGTTCGATTGCCGGTCCTAAAGTTTTAGAGCATATGGTTGATACAGTGTTACAGTTTGAGGGAGACAAAAATCATTTATATAGATTAGTTAGAAGCATCAAAAACCGATTTGGGAGTACAAATGAACTAGGCATTTATGAAATGAATGAAAAGGGATTACAAGAGGTTAATTCACCAAGTAAAATGTTAATTTCTACTAATCAAGAACAATTAAGTGGAATTGCTTTAGGTTGCAGTTTAGAAGGAGTAAGACCTATAATGATTGAAACTCAAGCCCTAACATCACCAGCTACTTATGGAAATCCTCAAAGATCAGCAAATGGTATAGATATTAAAAGATTAAATATGTTATTAGCAGTGATTGAAAAAAGAGGAGGAATGAAATTAAGTCAAAAAGATGTTTTTTTAAATATAACTGGAGGATTAAAGGTTCAAGACCCCGCAATAGATTTATCTCTTGTTTCAGCAATATTATCTTCTTTCTTTGATTTTTATATAGATCATAAAGTTTGCTTTATTGGCGAAGTAGGATTAAGTGGTGAAATTAGACCAGTTAGTAGAATAAATGAAAGAATAAAAGAAGTAACTAAAATGGGAATTAAAACTATTTACTTAAGTAAGTANTCTAAATTAAACATGAATGAAAATCAGGCATTTGACTTAAGAAAAGTAGGTAAACTACAAGAAATCATTCAACAATTATTTAAATAATTTCATCAAAAGTTAAGAAATACATAGTTTGTTTATCTTTGATAAAACTATTAGATAATGGAGGTATTAAGCCTTGAAAAAGAGATTGTAAGTGAGTTTGAAATTTTTGATAACTGGATGGAGAAATATGAGTACCTTATTGAACTTGGAAAAGATTTGCCAATAATTAATTCTAATCAAAAAACTGAAGAAAATTTAATTAAAGGTTGTCAATCTAAAGTTTGGCTTCATGCNGAATATGTGAATAATAAAGTTTCTTTTTCAGCAGACAGTGAAGCCATTATCACTAAAGGAATAATAGCTCTATTGGTTAGGGTTTTAAATAATCAAAGTCCAAAAAGTATTATGGATGCTAAACTTAATTTTATTACTGAAATTGGTTTAACAAATCATTTATCTCCAACAAGAGCAAACGGGTTATTAGAAATGGTGAAGCAAATGAAGGCATATGCATATGCCTTAATGTTAAAAAATAATTAGGAATGCCAGAGCTTGAAAATTTGATAGGGNATAAACAAAAAATTGAAAATAAAATCATCAATGTTCTTAAAGCAATTTTTGATCCTGAAATACCTGTTGATGTTTATGAATTGGGACTTATTTATGANATTAAAATTGATGATCAATTTNATGTAGAAATTATTATGACTTTAACTTCTCCCAATTGCCCAGTTGCTGAATCTATGCCTAAAGAAGTTGAAGATAAAGTTGGTGAAGTTCATGGAGTTAAAAGTTCAAAAGTTAATATTGTTTTTGATCCACCTTGGGACAAAGATATGATGAGTGAGGAAGCTAAATTAGATTTAGGAATGATTTAAATATAAAAAATGGAATTTGGAATTGACGCTATAGATTATTATTTGCCTAGAATTGCTTTAAAAATTAGCAGTTTAGCAGAAAAAAGAAATATAATTCCCGCTAAACTTGAAAAGGGATTGGGATTACAATTTATGGCTTTAACTGATTGTAATGAAGATACTGCNTCAATGGCTGCAAATGCATTATTAAATTTGATAGAAAATAATGATATTGACCCCAAAACTATTGGAAGAATTTACTTGGGAACAGAAAGTGCATTAGACGCTGCTAAACCTACTGCTACTTATGCAGTTGGAGCAGTAGAGAAAATTATGTCATCGAAATATGGAGAACGTTGCTTTAGAAATTGTGATGTTGTAGATTTAACTTTTGCCTGTATTGGAGCTGTTGACGCTCTTGAAAATTGTTTAGACTGGGTGAAAGGAAGTTCAGAAAGAAAAGCGGTTGTAATTGCATCAGACCTTGCTAAATACGAACTTGAATCATCTGGAGAATATACCCAAGGAGCTGGATCAGTTGCCATGCTGATAACATCCAATCCAAGTATTATTGCTTTTAAAAATACAATTGGCGTAAGCATGGAGCATGTTAGTGATTTTTTTAAGCCCAGAAAAAAAATTGATAATACTTATCTAAAAGAAAAACAAACATCTGTGCAGCAACTTACAAATAGTAATAAAGAAAAAATAGATTTTTATTTTGAAGAACCTGTTTTTGATGGTCAGTATTCAAATGAATGCTATCAAAAAAGAATTGGTGAAGCTTTAACCCATTTTAAATCTCAAGAAAAAATAGATTTTCTAAAAGATTGGCAACATATGATATTCCATCTACCCTACGCTTTTCAGGGTAGAAGAATGATGTTAGATATTTGGCTTGAATGGATTCAAGATGAAGATATATATCTAGATCTAGAAAAAGAAATTGGAAAATCTGGAAGCGTAGATTACAAGGACTGGAGAAAAGCTGCTTCCAAATCTACTCTCTACAAGNATTTTGTAGAAAACAAGATTAAAGATGGGGAAATGGCATCAAGTTTTATTGGCAATATGTATACTGCTTCAATTTTCATGTCACTTATAAGTCTTCTTTATTCTGCCCANGATAAAAAGAGAAATATTTCAGAGGATAATATTGGTTTTCTAAGCTATGGAAGTGGTTCTAAATCAAAAATTTTGCAAGGAAAAATCAATTCTAACTGGGAGAGTAAAATCAATCATCTTAATGTACTTGAAAACATTAATAGCAGAAAAATAATTGATTTTGAAACCTATGAAAAGCTGCATAATGGAGCATTAAATAATCCTATATCTCATCACAGTAATATTGTTTTAGATAGTATTGACCAAAGAGAAAATAAGGCTGGTTTTAGACATTACGTTAAAAATTGAACGAAATAAGAAATAGAGTTGCCGAAAGTGGTCTTATCACTATAGACATGAAATCTTTTGTCGGTTTACAAGAAAGAGAATCTATTGACATTGCTCAGTGGCTTGATCAAGGTTTGGTTTTAAAAGAAAAACTTTTTAGAGAATTTTTAAATGAAGAAAAATGGGTTAAATATCAAAATAAATATGTTGCTATATATTGCTCTGTTGATACTATTATNCCAATTTGGGCATATATGCTTGTTACAAAATATTTAAACCCTTTTACTANAGATGTGGTATTTGGAGATAAAAAAGATTTAGAAAAGAAAATATTTGAAATCAATATCAATCAACTACAATTAAATGAATTCCAAGATAAAAGAGTTCTAGTTAAAGGGTGTGCAAATACTTATATTCCAGATGAANGCTATGTTCAAATAAGCAATATATTGATTGGAACTGTTAAGTCTTTAATGTTTGGAGAGGCCTGCTCTAACGTTCCTATATATAAGTCTTCTTAAAGTAATTCTACTTACTAATTTTCTTTTTTAAGTATTGTAAAATAGAGATGGCTTTATTGTTAATTTCTTCGGATAATTTTAATCTAAAAATAAATGTCCAATAAAAAGTTGAAATAAAGATCATCATAAAAATGAAACTTAAAATGGGATTAAATACAAGTAGTTCATTTAAATTACAAGATGTAAAGTAAACTATAAGTAATAATATAAAAACAGATAAATTTTGTTTTGTAAATGGATGTAGTTTAAATCTAAACCAAATAAAAATAGTTCTAAATATATTTATAAAAGATAGGGAAAGCATAGTTGAAATTGCAGCACCTTCAATACCATAAATAGGTATTAGAAAATAATTTAGCCCTATCACCAAGGCTATCATTAGAAAAATAAAAAATGTCTGAAATCTATATAATATAGATGAGGATAGTATTTCACTATTTACAGATGTAAATGCGTCTAAAAATTGAGCAAATGCGATGTATATAATTATGCCAATTCCAAGAGAATATTCAGGCTTCATAAATGTGTATAAATAAGGAGCACAANTTAATATTGATATAAGTAAAAAGCCAGAAATGATTTGAAGGTTTAAAGTGGCTTTTTTATAAATTNTATNAATGTTGTGAAGGTCATTTTTTTTCCATGATTCAGAAATCACCGCTGATGAAATTCCTCTTAATGATCTTGAAGGAACATTTACAACTACTCCAAATAATGCAGCAGTTGCATAAATCCCTACTTCTTTTGATCCAAGCATATCTAGAAGCATAATTCTATCAATTTCTAAAACCATTACACTTCCAACACTTCCAAAGAAACCAAAGATAGAGGTCTTGAGAATATCAGATTTTAAATTTAGTGNCTGTACTCTACTAAAAAACTTTGAAATATTTAATCCTAAATCCGGAGAAAAAGCAATATAAACAATACTGATAATNCCTGGTGAGCACAAGCCAAATACAAAAATTATAAATAAGGTTTTTAAATTAATAATNGAAAAAGCAAATAATAATATGGATGTTAAATTGATTAATTTTAAAATAAGGTTGGAGCTAAAAATTCCTAAAACTGTATTAAAAGTCATCCTTATAAATGCATCTAAATTTGAAAAAATTAGTCTGAAAAAAAATGCAAAGAATAACAACAAAAAATAAAAAAGATTTTGATATTGCTCTGATACTTTCTCCTGGAAAATATATTTAAGAAAGAAGATCCCTAGTAATGTTCCAAATAGAGTAACTAAAAATGTAAACCCAACAAATCCATAGTTTTTTTCTGATCTATTTCTAAATTTTGGAAAATGTCTAAGGGTTACTAATGGCAGTCCAATAGTAAAGATGGAAGTTAGTAAAAAAGAAGCTGAAGTTATGGCATCTAAAATCCCTTTCTTTTCAGCAGATAAAAAATGAGGAAATAAAATGGTATTTAAAAATCCAATTAGTATTCCAATATATATAAATACTGTTGATTTGGATGCTTGTCTTTCAATAATTCCCATTTACTTGAGACTTTNATTATTTAAATGAAAGTTTATAAAAATTATTGTTCATATATTTTAATTAATTAAATATTTGAGTAAAAATTCAACAACTCTTTAGCTGTTGAGCCCCAGTTTAAATTCCCTTTGTTACAAGCTTTATATCCATTCATAGCCTTTTTGGTTGCCAGTTCATAATTATTATAAATATGAATTACTTCATTAGCAAATGACTTTGGGTTTGAGGCTTCATGAATAAACCCAGCATCATGTTCGCGAATAATTCTTTTTAATGGAGTAGAATCACTTACCAATATAGGCTTTTTAGAAAGTAAAATTTGAAAAAGCTTGTGAGGAATGGTATGATTAGTATGATTATTTGATAAATGTGGAATAATATTAATATCAGATATTTTCATATATGGAGAAACTAAAGATTTGTCAACTTTTCCAAAAATAATTACATTTTTCTCAAGTTTATTTAATGAAACGATGGAATTTAATTTTGCTAANACTTCCTTGCTTCCTCCTCCAATAATAAGTAAAACAGCATTTTTAATATTTGCTGTAATATCAACCATTGCTTCTACTGCTGTATCTATTCCTCTATGTGGTCCAATTCCTCCTATATAAGTAATTAAAAATTTGTCTTTAAGATTGGGAGAAAGCGATATTTTTTTAGAACCTTTATGAAAATCTAAATATTCTGTATTACTAATCACTTTGATTTTATTTTCTCTTAAACCATGGTTTTTAACCAATCTATGTTTCATTTCTTCTACAACAGCAATAATGTACTTAGCCTTACTGGTTTCGGTCCTTTCATATTTATTCCATTTTCTATAATTAAAAAAAATTATATTTTTTAACCTTATAATTTTATTGGTTCTCCATTTAAACCAGATTTTTAAAGCCTCAGCATAATTTTCATGAAGGTCAATTACATAAGGGATATTGATTTTTTTTGCCACTTTTCTTACCGTTTTCGANAGTGGTAAATCATGAACATGAATAATATCAAAATTTATTTCTTGGTAAAGTTTAAGAAGTTCCCTATAAAATATATAATGAACATTANTAATCGAAAAAAAAGCATCTAAAACACCTTTTTTAACTTTCTGATCCATTGCTGGAGATTTAATTCTAATTACATTGAGTCCTTTGTAATTTGATAAAGCTTTTTCATTCTTTTTTTTCAAACAAATTAGATAAACCTCATATAGATTAGAATTAATTANAGCCAGTGCTTCTTTTTCTACCCTAATATCAGGGGGGAAAGAAGCATCTAAAACCATTAATATTTTTCTTTTACTATTCAAAAAGTCNTTTTTGAGAATTAGATAATATTTAAATCTTTAAGTTTGGATTTACTTCTAAAACATAGTATCTGGGATAAAATTTTCTTAGGATTGGTCTAAATCCAAATTCTTTTGTTGGTGAATTCCACTTTTCACTTCTTTCTATTTCCCACCCGGACTTTTCCAGTAACCAATCAAATTGCCAATCTTCAAATTCATGATAGTGTTGATCCCACTTATCATTTTTATTTCTAAAAGCTGGGCTAAACCATAGGCTTAAAGGAACAGAAATAAACATTTTAACTTTTGGAAGCTTTCTTAAAACGTTATAGGGGGCTACTAAATGTTCAAATATTTCAAATGATGTTATGCAATCAATATCATCAAATTTTTGTACAATTTCAGGTTGGTCATCTAAGTCAACCATTCCCGTATTGACTACTTGATATCCTTTATTCCTAAGAATTTCAGCAAAAGTNTTATCTGGTCCTAAATCTAAAATTTTCTTTGGCTTAAATTCAGATTTATTAATAAACTCTAAAGTTCTATCGAATCTTAGCTTAAGTAAATCACTTATTTGATCTAACGGTACAGTTGCTGAAGACATAATCTATAATTTAATAAGCCCTTTTATTTATTCCTTCTATATAATTTATAAATGATTTATTTACCACTTTATTCCCTCCTGGTGTTGGATAATTCCCAGTAAAATACCAATCTCCTGTATGATTAGGACAAGCAATATGTAAATTTTCAACAGTTTGAAAAATAATCTTCACTTCAGATTTAATGTTTTTATGTTTTAATAAAGAAGAAATTCTATCCGAAATCTCCTGATCATTAAATGAGCTATAAATGAGCTTAACATGGTTCTTATCTTTTAATGTTCCGTCGATTACGGATTTTTTACAATTTTGATATACATTTTCTATGGTGCTCTCCATTCCTCTCTCTTTTAAAAGTGAAATAGCAGCCTGAAATGCTATAAAGTCTCCTAATTTAGCCATATCTATACCATAGCAGTCAGGATATCTTATTTGTGGTGCAGAAGAAACAATGACAATTCTCTTTGGTTCTAGTCGATCTAGTATTCTAATTACACTTTGCTTTAAAGTTGTTCCCCTGACGATAGAATCATCNATAATAACTACAGAATCTTCATTTCTTCTCAANGATCCGTATGTAATATCATAAACATGAGCAACCATTTCATCTCTTGAATCATCCTGAGTTATAAAAGTTCTAAGTTTCGCATCTTTAACCATTATTTTTTCTGCTCTTGTCCTGATAGCTAAAATTTTATCTAGTTTTTCATTGAAATCATTTGAGGAGGAATCTAACTCTTTAATTTTTTTCTTTTTAACTTCAGATAAATGGTTTTCTATTTCTTTTACCATTCCATAATAAGACATTTCAGCAGTATTAGGAATAAAAGAAAACACCGTGTTTTTTAAGTCATGATCAATAGCATTTAAAACTTGTTTTACGACTAATTCCCCTAGTTTCAGTCTTTCGTTGTAAATATCTTTATCTGTTCCTCTTGAAAAATAAATTCTTTCAAAAGAGCATTTCTTAATCTCTTTAGGAGGATTTATTTCAACTTCTTTAAATGAATTATCTTTTTTAATAATAAGTGCGTTACCAGGATTAAGCTCTTTAATTTCTTCCCACTTAATATTAAATGCTGTCTGTATAACGGGTCTTTCAGAAGTTACTACAAATACTTCATCATCTTCATACCAAAATGCAGGTCTGATGCCATTAGGATCTCTAATAACAAAAGCATCTCCGTGTCCTAATAATCCTGCCATTGTGTATCCGCCATCCCAATCGCTAGAGGCATTTTTTAAAATATTTTCAATATTTAAATTTCGAGCAATAAGATTAGAAATTTCTTTATTATCTACACCTTTCTCAATATACTTTTTAAAGATTCTAGTATTTTCTTGATCAAGAAAGTGCCCAATTTTTTCAATAATTGTAACAGTATCAGAAACTTCTTTTGGATGTTGACCAATATTGACCAATATATCAAATAACTCGTCTACATTGGTAAGATTAAAATTACCAGCAACAACTAGGTTTCTTGTCATCCAATTATTTTGTCTTAGGAATGGATGACAATTTTCTTTTTTATTTTTTCCAAATGTTCCGTATCTCAAATGACCAAGAAATAGTTCTCCAGTAAAAGCCTCGTTAGCTTTTANATAATTTACATCAGTTAATTTTTCTGGTTCATTTTCATGTAATTTTTCAAACCTTTTATTGATGTAAGAAAAAATATCTTTTATGGGTTGGTTTCTTACACTTCTAAATCTGCTAATAAATCTTGTTCCTGGTTCTACNTCAAATTTAATATTAGCCAANCCAGCACCGTCTTGTCCTCTATTGTGCTGTTTTTCCATGAGAAGATACATTTTATTTAGTCCATAAAGTGCAGTACCATATTTCTTCAAATAAAAGTCCAATGGCTTTTTAAGTCTAAGAAGGGCAATACCGCATTCGTGTTTTATAGCGTCACTCATTAGGAATTTTTAACTTTACAAGAGTACAATGTTTCATTTGATTAAAATCATAATTGGAAAGATAATTATAAACACTTGTTTAAATTGAAAAAAATAATTAAAAATATATTTATCACTAGTTTTTTAGTTGTTTTTTTTATGCCCTATATTTTTGTTGCTCAAAATCAACCAAAATTTATTAAAAACTTAGGTCAATTTGATCAAAATATTCATTTTAAATTGGAGCATAATGCTGGTAATATCTATTTTGAAAAAAGTGGGGTAAGTTTTGATTTATTTCAAAAAGAAAAAATAAATGNACTGAAACATGGCAATACTAAATTTAAAAATGTTTTTGGTCACCGATATAAAAGTTCGTTTATAAATGCTAATAGGGAAGTTGAAATTATTGGCNAAAAAAAGTCGGTTACATATCATAATTATTTTATTGGTAATAACCCAAAAAAATGGAAATCTAATGTTCCCATATTTAGTAGTATTAGATACAATAATTTGTATGATAATATTGATTTACATTATTATTCATATGGTGGTAAATTAAAATACGATTTCATAGTTCACCCTGAAGCTGACATTAAATCTTTACAAATTCAATACACAGGAATAGATAGTATTTATTTGAAGTCTGGACACCTAATTCTAAAAACTTCACTAGGAAATGTAATTGAACAAGCTCCAATTGGCTATCAGTTCGTAAATGGCTCCAAAAAGAATATCTCTTGTAAATTCATTTTAAAAGGAGATATATTAAGCTTTAAGATTGATGAAAAATATGATAAAAGCATTGATTTAATTATTGACCCTGTTCTAATATTTTCAACTTTTTCGGGTTCAGGTGCTAATAATTGGGGAGAAACTGCAACCTACGATGACCTTGGTCATCTCTATGCTGGCAGCATTGCTTTTGGCACTGGATATGATGTTACTACAGGAGCTTATGATATGTTTTTTAACGGTGGTATTGGATCNGGAGGAAACGGAACAGATATATGTATAAGTAAATTTTCACCTGATGGAGATTCTCTAAAATATAGTACCTATTTAGGGGGGGTTGGGAATGAAAACCCGCACAGTTTAGTAGTTAACGATAATTATGAATTATTTATTTTGGGGAGTACTGGTTCTTCAGACTACCCTACAACAAGTAATGCATATGATACATCCTTTAATAACGGAGATTTTTTTGGATTCATCAATTATCCTGTAAATACGAGCTCTTATTATTTAGANTATCCTAATGGTACTGATATTGTTGTAACAAAGTTTTCTGCTGATGGGNCCAATTTATTAGGCTCTACTTTTATAGGAGGAAGTAAAAATGATGGAATAAATGAGTCAGGAGCCAATAATATAAATGGCAATAAACTTTGTTATTTTTATGCAGATGAATATCGCGGAGAAATTACCTTAGATAGTTTTGGAAACTGCTATGTGGCTTCTAGTAGTTCTTCAATAGATTTCCCTTTGCTAAACCCTTCACAAGCTACAATTGGAGGGCTGCAAGATGCTGTTGCATTTAAATTAAACTCTAACCTAACATCGCTATTGTGGAGTACTTTTATTGGTGGGTCTGATGATGATGCTGGATATTCTATTCAACTAAACAATCAAGACCAGGCTTTAATTTGTGGCGGAACTATTAGTAATGATTTATATACGTCTAGTAATTCTTTAAATCAAAATTATGGAGGTAATATTGATGGCTTCATACAAAAACACAATACACTAAATGGAAANATTTTAGCGTCAAGTTATATTGGCGATAGTGGTTTTAATCAATGTTATTTTGTTCAGGTAGATATNGATGATAACGTATATTTATATGGCTTAACTAACTCCCCATACAGTATATATCCTTCAAGTGTTTACAACTCATTAGGAGCACAATTTATACATAAACTAGATTCTAATTTATCAACCACTTTAGTTTCTACAAGCTTTGGAAATGGAAACTTATCTAGGAATATTACACCATCAGCATTTTTGGTCTCAGACTGTGGACTTATTTATATTTCTGGTTGGGGAGGGCTAAACATTAACAATGGAAATATTAGTAATATGCCTATTGTAAATCCAACTCAATCAACCACAAACGGTGGAGATTTTTATTTAGCAGTTTTTTTACCCGATATGCAGTCCATGATTTATGGAAGTTATTTCGGAGGGAGTTCAAGTAATGAACATGTAGATGGAGGAACAAGCAGATTTGATAAAAATGGTAAAATTTATCAGGCAGTGTGTGCGGGATGTCAAGGAAATAATGATTTTCCAACCACACCAAATGTTTATTCTTCTGTTAATGGCAGTTCTGGCTGTAATTTAGGGGCTTTTAAACTTGATTTAGAAAGCATCTATGCTACTATCAGTTTGCCAAGTTATTTTTCTTGTCTTCCCAACTCATGTTATTTTAATAACCTGTCTCAAGGAGGAAATCAATATTATTGGAATTTTGGTGATGGCAATACTTCGAACATGATGAGTCCATATCATACATATTCTGATACTGGTACTTATAATGTAACTTTAATTGTATCGGATTCTGCAGGATGTGTAATGCCAGATACTTCAAATGTTACCGTCAATGTTTATGAGATAAATAATGCATTAGTAGTTGGAGATAGTATTTTATGCCCTGGAACTGTTGCCACTTTAAATGCCTATGGCGGATCTCAATTTACTTGGTCCCCAACAAATTCTCTTTCTAGTGGAAGCGGACAGCAAGTAATTGCAAATCCTATTACCAACACTACTTATATGTTGGTAGCAGTAGATAGCTGCAGTATTGATACAGCATATTTCGATGTAAATATTCCTAATGATATTTATCAAACCAGTAATGATACTATTATTTGTAAAGAAGATTCACTAATTCTTAATGCTAGTGGTGGAATGATTTATAGATGGTCCGGATCAAATATTGTATATGTAGATAGTGCTAATCCTATAGTGAACCCACAACAAAATAGCATATATTATGTTGACATTACCACCCCTAACGGATGTGTTTATACTGATTCAGTTCTAGTAGAAGTAGATCTTTCTATTCCCAATATTATTCTTCAAGATACTTTAAACTTGTGTATGGGTGATTCTGTATTTGTTACATTATCAAATCTTGAAAATGCTACTTGGAACCCAGTAGCAAGTCCTAGTGATACTTCTGGTAATAATATATGGATAAAAAGTGATTCTAATGCAACTTATTATGTGGTTTCTAATAATACATGTGGTCAATCTATAGATTCAATTACAGCACTTGTATTTGGCTATTCAGGAAGCGCATTTGGTGATACTNNGATTTGTTTTGGCGATACTGCTGAAATATATGCATCTGATGGAATAAATTATTTTTGGTACCCTAATAATAGCTTATCAAATAATGACAGTAGCTGGACTTATGCTTATCCTTCACAAAACACCGACTATAAAGTAATAATAGAAAATAATTATGGATGTAAAGATACTTTTGATGTTGCAGTATATGTTTCACCTACTCCTTTAGTAGATGCTGGAATAAATTTTTGGATGTCCTATGGAGAATCTATTAATTTAAATGGACTTACTAATGCTAGCAGTTATTATTGGGAATCTTCATCTTGGATTTCATGTTCTACATGTTTAAATCCTCAAATTAACCCAACTGAGAAGACTCTTTACATACTAAATGTTACAGACTCCATTGGATGTATAAATTCTGATACTGTAGAGGTTAATATCAAGGGTGACATTTTTGTCCCAAATACTTTTACTCCCAATGGAGACGGAGATAATGATTTATTTGAAATCAAAGGAGAAAATATTAAAAGTTTTGAGTTATGGATTTACAATAGATGGGGTGAAGAAATTTATAATACTACCGAAATAAGTGATTTTTGGGATGGTAAATTTAAAGGAAATAAATGTAAAATAGATAGTTATATATGGGTTGTAGAATACTTTGATTTTAATCAAAATTTTAATTATGTCAATGGACATGTAAATTTATTAGAATAATCAATCTATATATCTTTTGTCAACTTCCATAACTTCGCCAGTAGAAGGGCAAGTTCTCAACTTTTCGTCAGAGTAAAATCTTTTAAAAACTGCTAAAAAGTCTTTTTCTATATTAGTTAATTGAAAATATTCTTCATACAATAGTTCATTTGCTGTATCCGAAAACCACATCAATCCATCTTTATGTTCTTTACTTCTTTTTCTCTCTATTACCAACCCTATTGACCCTTCAGATCTTACAGGTGAATGTGGAATCTTTGCAGGTAATAAAAACATTTCATTTTCTTTAATCTCATATTCTACTAATTTACCTTCTTGTTGAGTTTTAACAATTATATCACCTTCAATTTGGTAGAAGAGTTCTTCAGTTTCATTGTAATGATAATCTTTTCTGGCGTTTGGTCCAGCAACAATCATTACTATATAATCTCCAGATTCAACATAGAGATTTTTATTTCCAACTGGTGGTTTTAATAGGTGTCTATTATCTTCTATCCATTTAAATAAGTTAAAAGGTGGTGGTATCTGCATTTTTNAAATTTTAATTCTACAATTTACATAAAAAAGAAGATGTTTTTTCTTTAATCTCGATATAAAAAAGTTCAAACTCTTTTTCATAATCTAAAGATGAATTTTTATATATATCAAAAGATAACTCTAAGTTTTTAGAGTAATTGATTCTCTTACCCATCCTCATTAGTATCTTTCTCATGCCCTCTTCATATTGATAATTATTTAACCAGTCATCACGTCTCATATATTTATATAAGTGTTTAATTTTTTCTGGCATTTTNTCTGAAAAATCATCTAAAATTTTATAAAAGCGAATAATTTGTTTGTTTAGTTGAAGAGTTTGATTATGATGTTCATATTTCCATAAAAGGTGGTCATATAGTATGTCGTTGACAATCCCTCCCATTTTAGGGAATTTTTCATAAAATCTTCTTTTCCCCAATAAATAATAATTGTTATTATCAGTAAAGTTATCAATGAATCGGTGGAGTAAAATACCTTTTTGAATGTTTCCTGGCCATTTGATATAAGAATTTCCTTTTATTGCATCTGCTATAAAGTTTCCAAATAAAATTTCAGAATCATTTCCTGATAGTACTAAATGACCTAAATAATTCATTCATTAAATTAATGAGAAAACCATATCAACTAAAGCCAGTTCAGTACTCTCAAATGCTTCTTCTACATCTTTCACTCCAAAATCTTTTAACTTTTTAGTTGTGCTAGGGCCAATACTTATTACTTTATTTTCCTTTAGATGATTTATTTTAAAAAAAGCCTCTACATTACTTGGGCTTGTAAATACATAAAAATCATGTGACTTTATTGAAGCTTCAATTAGAGATGTATTGTAAGTAGATAATACTATTTTATTTTTTTCTTCTAATAAGCTTTGAACAGTTCCTATGGTTCTATTAGAAGATGGGAAGAAGACAATTTCTGTATTATTCAATATCTTTTTAAATCCATTTGCAGTTTCTAGTGGAGATCCTTTTCCTACAAAATCAACGTTCAATCCATTTTTAGTTAAATAGTTTGCTGTAGACTTACCAAAAGCAGCAATTTTTTTACTTAAAAATTTATTTTTTAAACTCTTGATTGAATCAAATGAGAAGATAGAATTAAAAAAAATCCAATCACATTTAGGAAGCTGATTTATTTTTATTACTTCTTTTTCAATTAAAGATTGGCCAGTAACATTATGACCTTTATTGGTTAATAGCTTACTAAAAATACTTTCCTTATGCAGCTTTCTTGAAATCCAAACATTTTTATTTTTTGTCTTATTTTTAACTTTGTGNACAATAGCACTTATATCATTGGAATAAGTCAAAAATCTTGTGGGTGTTTTGTCAACTTTTTCGGAGTAGGAAACCCAGGTCCTGCGAATACCGTTTTTATCTATTTTAGAAAAAGCTCCCATTGGAGAATGACATCCTCCACCAATACCATTTAAAATTTTTCTTTCAAAAACCACATTGTCTAATGTTTCCTTATGGCTAAGTTTAGTTAAAATCTTTTTTAATTTATGACTGCTATTTTTAATCTGAATTCCTAAAGCTCCTTGAGCTGGAGCTGGAATGAACATCATTGGAGATAAGTCTATTAAATGAAAATCTGAAATATCAATATTGAGTCTATTAATTCCTGCTTTTGCTAATATAATTGCATCATAATTACCATCTCTTAGTTTTTGAATTCTTGTCGGAACATTNCCTCTTAAGTCTTTTATTATCAAATCTTCTCTAAATAAAAGAAGTTGATTTTTTCTTCTTGCAGACGAAGTCCCAATTTTTCCTTTTTTAATTATGTTTAAGTCCTGGGATTTGTCTACAGAAGAATAATTAATAAGTAATGTGTCACATGGGTTTTCTCTTTGTGGAACTGCCGCAATTAATAATTCATTAGATTGATTAGTCTCCATATCTTTAAGAGAATGAACTGCTAAATCAATTTCTTCGTCAATCAAAGCTATTTCAAGCTCTTTTGTAAAGAATCCTTTTCCTTCAATTTTATCAAAGCTTAAATGCTGGATTTGATCTCCTTTAGTTTTAATAATTTTTATTTCCGATTCTAAACCATAATGAGATAATTTTTCTTTTATATGATTTGCTTGCCATAAAGCCAGTTTACTTCCTCTTGAGCCTATGGTTATTTTAAGATTACTCAAAAAATTATTTTGTTGATTCTTTTAGCAGTATATCTTTAGCCATTTTCATAGGAACACTTATGTATTTTTTTTCCATGTAATCAACTAAGCTATTGACTATGTTAATTGCTTGTGGGTCTAAAGTTCCAAGCTCCTTAACAAAGACTTCCTTAAATGCTTTCTGCCTTATCCCTTTAATACTTTGAGGAACTGCGCTTAATGCTCTTTCTAATGTTCTTTCTTTTTCAGAAAGATAATATTGAATAATTTGTTTTTCAATAATTTCNAGGCATCTATTTATTTCTTCACTTCTTGCTTTTAAATTTTCTTCAGCTCTTACTTTAAGTTGGTCTACATTAATTAAAGTAACATTAAATGAATTCGAAATTTTATTATCACAATCATTTGGAACAGCAAGATCAACAATTACATTTTTTTTATTTTCAGGATTGATTTTTTGAAACTTATCGGTATTTAAAATTATGTTTTTTGATCCAGTACATGTAATTATAAAGTCATAATCTAATTTTTGATTACCCAGTTCANTTAGTGGAAATATTTGAGCATTAAGTCGAAGTTGCCTTGCCAAATTTTCAGCTTTTTCTATCGATCTATTAAAAATAATGAATTGATGGTCAATGCTTTTATTAATGAATTTAAGCATTGAAGTAATGGTTTTTCCAGCTCCAATAACAACTATTTTTTTTGGTTTTTTTGAAATGTATTTTTTAAGTTCTAGAAAAGCTAAAGAAACAATAGAGACTGGTCTTGTAGCAATTTCACTTTCAGTATATACTTTTTTAGCGGTTGAAATAGTCATTTGCACAAGAACTCTAATAAAATCTCCACATAAATTATGGTCTTTACACTCTTCAAATGCTTTTCTTACTTGAGTTATAATTTCTCTTTCTCCCACGACTAAAGAGTCTATTGAAGAAGCAACAGAAAAAAGATGATGAACAGCCTTCTTCCCAGAAAAAACAGCAGTTTTATCGACAAAATATTTAATCCTATTAGTGGGTATAAAATTACCAACAAGTGTTTCTACAAATTTTGTATCTATTTTTTGTTTAGANTTAAGAATAAATTCCACTCTGTTGCAAGTTGATAAATACATTAATTCGTTCACATTTAGCTCTGATTTTAACTTATTTAGTCTGTTAATTCTTGATGAATCTTCAAGATGAAAGAGTCCAATTTCATCAAAATTAAAATCTCGATGCGTAAATGCTATGATGTGAAGTGAATTCAACAAATATTATATGACACAAAAATGGTTAAATATCACTAGATTGTTTGTCATCAAATTGTCATTGCTTTGAATAAAATAAGTAAAATTATTTTTCATATATAGTAATTTACAATTAGCATACATCATACTTCAAATATTCTTATTTTTACTAAATAATATTTTTCAATTTAAATTATGAAATATCTTCCTATCAATAGCAAATTATTCCAAAATAACAGAGCTAATTTCATAAAGCATATGAAACCAAATAGCTTAGCGGTTTTCAATTCAAATGACATTTATAATACTGGGGCAGATAGTACATTACCCTTTCATCAACATAGAGATATTTTTCATCTTTCAGGAGTAGATCAAGAAGAGAGTATATTGGTTATTTTCCCAATGAATAAAAATAAAGCACATAGAGAGATCTTGTTTTTAAAAGAAACCAATGAACATATTGCTATATGGGAAGGAGAAAAATTAACTAAAGAAAAAGCTTCAGCAATTTCAGGTGTTGATACTATTTATTGGTTAAATCAATTTGATAGCATATTTAGACAACTCGTAATAGAGAGTGAAAATGTTTATTTAAATTCTAACGAGCACCTAAGGTCCAATAATGAAATGGAAACAAGAGAGGATCGTTTTGTGAAAAAATTTAAAACTGATTTTCCAGCCCACACTATATTGAGATCTGCACCTGTTATGCACCAAATAAGGTCTGTTAAAGACCCTATTGAAATTGAAATTATGCAACAAGCATGTAATATTACTGAAAAAGGATTTAGAAGAATTTTAAACTTTATTAAAGTGGGTAAAATGGAATACGAAATAGAAGCAGAACTTATGCATGAATTCTTATGNAATAGGTCTAGAGGATTTGCCTATACTCCCATTATTGCTTCAGGTAGTTCAGCTTGTGTATTGCATTATATAGAGAATAATAAATCATGTAANGATGGAGAAGTTATTTTAATGGACTTTGGTGCAGAATATGCGAATTATTCTTCAGACTTAACCAGGTGCGTNCCTGCTAATGGGAAGTTCACAAAAAGGCAAAAAGAAGTTTATAATGCTGTGTTAAGTGTAAAAAAGCAAGCTACCAATTTATTAAAACCAGGCGTTTATTTAAATGACTACCACAAGCAAGTAGGACAAATTATGGAAGAGCAATTAATTAAACTTAAATTAATTTCTATGAATGATGTAAAAAATCAAGATGCTAACTGGCCTGCCTACAAAAAATATTTCATGCATGGAACTTCACATTATATTGGTTTAGACACTCACGACTTAGGTTCATGGACAGAAAAAATTAAAGCAAATATGGTTTTCACTGTTGAACCAGGAATTTATATNCCTGAAGAAGGTCTTGGTATTAGGTTGGAAGATGATGTTGTTGTGCAAAAAAATACAGTTCCATTAAATCTTATGAAAAACATTCCAATTGAAGCAGAGGAAATTGAAGAACTAATGAATTAGAATGAAAAATAAAGAGTTAGAAAAAAAAGTAGCTGAATCTAAAATTGGAGGAGGACAACAAAGAATTGACGNTCAGCACGAGAAGGGAAAACTGACTGCAAGAGAAAGGCTAGAACTTTTACTTGACACAAATAGTTTTGAGGAAATAGGAGGATTGGTAACGCATAGATCTACCAATTTTGGTTTAGAAAAATCCAAATTTTTAGGNGACGGTGTAGTTACTGGATATGGTACTGTGAATGGCAGATTAATTTATGTTTANTCTCAAGACTTTACAGTNCTAGGTGGTTCACTTGCCGAAGCCCATGCTGAAAAAATTTGTAAAATAATGGATCTTGCCATGAAAAATGGAGTTCCTATTATTGGTTTAAATGATTCGGGGGGAGCAAGAATTCAGGAAGGTGTTGTATCGTTNGGCGGTTATGCTGATATATTTTACAGAAATACTAAGGCTTCTGGNGTAATTCCTCAACTTTCCGCTATNATGGGGCCTTGCGCTGGGGGAGCAGTTTATTCTCCAGCTCTTACCGATTTTATCATTATGACTAAAGGGACTTCATACATGTTTGTAACTGGTCCCAGCGTTGTTAAAACAGTAACTAACGAAGAAGTTTCNTCTGAAGAGTTGGGGGGGGCTGATACTCATATGAGNAAATCTGGTGTTTCTCATTTTGCGGGNGAAAATGAATTAGACACTATTAATAAACTAAAAACTTTAATTTCATACTTACCTCAAAATTGTGAAGAAATTCCTGCAAACCTTCCATACGAATTGNATAATGAAGAAAGACCTNCACTAGATACAATTGTTCCAGAAAACCCCAATCAGCCGTACGATATTAAGGATGTTATCTCAAATTTGTCTGATGAAAATAGTTTTTTTGAAGTGCAATCAGAACATGCTGAAAATATTGTAGTTGGATTTGCTCGTTTGGCTGGTAGATCTATTGGGATTATAGCCAATCAGCCAGCTGTTCTTGCGGGAGTCTTAGATGTAAATGCCTCCAAAAAGGGTGCTAGATTTGTTAGATTTTGTGATGCCTTTAACATCCCTCTTTTAGTTATTGAAGATGTTCCTGGATTTCTGCCTGGNACTGATCAAGAATGGAATGGTATNATNTCNAATGGAGCAAAACTGTTGTANGCATTTTGCGAAGCAAATGTACCAAGAATTACAGTTATAACTCGTAAAGCATATGGTGGTGCTTATGATGTAATGAACTCAAAGCATATAGGGGCTGATATGAATTTTGCATGGCCTTCAGCTGAAATTGCTGTTATGGGTGCCAAAGGCGCCGCGGAAATTATTTTCAAAAAAGAAATTAAAAGTTCGAAAAATCCAATAAAAAAACTAAAAGAAAAAGAAGAAGAATATGCTAATTTNTTTGCCAACCCTTACAACGCTGCTTCTAGGGGCTATATAGATGAAGTTGTAATTCCTTCTTCAACAAGAAAAAAATTAATAAAAGCATTTAAAATTTCTGAAAATAAAAAAGTAACAGCTCCTAAAAAAAAGCATGGAAATATTCCTCTTTAAGTTTTAAATTCAGTTGACTTTGAATAATAACAATAAGTATATCAAAATTATTATTTTTCTTAGCAGCTTTGCTTTACTAGGGTTTTTAATTATTCAGGTTTATTGGGCCAGCAATACTTTCACTGAAAAAAAAGACAATTTTAATAATGTTGTTGAAATATGTGTTCAAGAAATTGGAAGAAAATTAAGAGAAAAAATTTTAAATGAATCNAATTATTTTCAACCAAATATTGGNAATAAAATTCTATCTATAAAAAATAAATCTCAAAATAAAATTGAGATGTTAGACAGCTTAGCTTTAGAAATTAATACTATTTCTGAAAAATCTATTTCTGAAAAAAGAAAACAAATTTTTGGAATAATTAACAATCATTTTGCTTTAAANATNAACATCAANGTAGATAATTCTTTNAAGGAACAAGAAGTAATATCAATAATAGAAAATNCTTTGGNAAAGCATGGAGTTCAAAACGATTATCATTTTAGTATTACCGATCAATCTGGGTTATTAATTCAGTCTAATTTTGAAGACATTGATAATGATATTTTAAAAAGTTCTACAAGTTTTTCTGACGAATTTTTAAATGATGAACTATTTACACAAAAAAGAATATTTACCCTTTACATTCTTAAACTAGAAAAATCTATTAGAAAATCATTCAGTCATATTTTTGTATTTTCTATTATTCTTTTATTAATCATACTTGGAACATTTATTTACAGTATTAAAGTTATTCAAAGCCAAAAACAAAATACGCAAATTAAAACTGACTTTATAAATAATATGACCCACGAACTTAAAACACCTATAGCAACAATTGGGTTAGCTTGTGAAGCATTATCAGACTCAAATATTAATCTTGAAAAAACAAACAGAAAAAAGTTTNTAGCTACAATAAAATCTGAAAATGAAAGACTGGGNAAATTAGTAGAAAATGTTCTACAAAGTTCACTTTCACAAAAAGGAAATCCTGAATTGAAATTGGAAATATTCAATATAGAGGATGTTATTAATAAAGCTATAAAATCTATTCATCTTTCATTTGATAAAAAAGGTGGAATCATAAAAACTGACTTTTTGGCTCAAAATAAATTAATCGAAGCAGATAAGCTACATATTGCAAATGTCATTTATAATTTATTAGATAATTCCCAAAAATATAGNTCAAAATCTCCAGTAGTTACTATCTCAACTAGAGACATTATTGGTGGATTAGTTATTAGGATTAAAGATAATGGCATAGGAATTGCAAGAGATAATCATAAAAGGATTTTTGAAAAATTATTTNGAGTACCTACTGGAAATGTACATAACGTGAAAGGATTTGGTTTGGGATTAAGCTATGTCAAAACAATCATCGATTTACATGACGGTAAAATAATGGTTGAAAGTAAATTGAAAGCTGGAAGTACTTTTTCTATTAATTTAAAATCCTCTAAAATTTTATCATAATGAATAGGGATGTGAAAATATTATTAGTTGAAGATGATTCAAATTTAGGTTCTATAACATCTGATTATTTAATTGCTAAGGGCTTTAGTTGTAATTGGGAACAAAATGGAGAATTGGGTTATAAATCATTTGTTAAAAATCANTACGACATTGTAATTCTTGATGTAATGATGCCTATCAAAGATGGATTTAGCACTGCCAAAGATATAAGGGGAATTGANAAAAAAATTCCAATTATTTTTCTCACTGCAAAATCAATGAAAGAAGATACTCTAAGAGGATTTGATATTGGGGCTGATGACTATATTACAAAGCCTTTTAATATGGAAGAGCTTGTAGCAAGAATAAATGCAGTTTTAAGAAGGTCGAGTTTAGTTTCAGAATCTCATTACGACGATATTAAAATAGGAGNATTTATTTTTAATCCTAAAAAACAAATTCTTTCCAAAGATGATTTTTCTGTAAATCTTACTACTAAAGAATCNGAATTATTAACCTTACTTTTTAANAACAAAAATGATATTTTAGAAAGAAATCACGCATTAAAAGCAATTTGGGGAGATGATAATTATTTTAATGGTAGAAGTATGGATGTCTACATTGCAAAACTTAGAAAATATTTAAAGCATGATGAAAAAATTCAAATAATCAATGTTCATGGCAGAGGATTTAAATTATTGATATAATATTTATCTACAAGCTTTTAGTCCTTCCTCCATCTACTGGAAGATTAATACCATTAATATAGCTAGCTTTTGAAGATGCTAAAAATAAAACTGCATTGGCCACTTCATNNGGTTCTGCAATTCTTTTTAAGGGTACTTGANTAGCCATTTGTTCTTCAATATCTTTTTCTCCAATATTTAATTTTTGAGCTTTGCTTTTTATAATTTCCTTTAGTCTTCCTGTATTAGTTGCTCCAGGAAGAACATTATTAACTGTTATGTTATGAGGTCCCAATTCATTAGCCAGTGTTTTTGCCCAATTGGCTACAGCTCCTCTGACAGTATTGGAAACTCCTAACCCATTTAAGGGTTGTTTTACAGAAGTAGAAATGATATTAATAATTCTGCCACTTTCTTTATTTTTCATTCCTGATAGAATAATCCTTAAAATTTTATGAAAAGAAATAAGGTGGAGATTCAAAGCGCTTAGTAAATCTTCAGACTGAGCATTTTCTAATGCTCCACCTGGAGGTCCACCAGAATTATTTACGACAATATCATATTCAATTGAATTTTTTGAAATGAATTCTTTAAGGGATTGTTCCAGTTCGATAGTTTTCGAAAAATCTAATGGTATAATATGATGTTTTTGAACACCATTATTTTGTAATTTGGAAACTCTTTGTTTTAATAATTCAATATTTCTAGAAGCAAGTGTGACATTTCCACCTCTTTCAGCAAATTGTTTGGCAGATGACCATCCAATTCCATTTGTTGAACCACTTACTAATATATTTTTTTCAATAAAGTCCATTTTGTTTGTCATCAATTTTACAAGAATTTAAAATTTATTACAAAAATAGATATAAAATAACATCTTATTAAGGCTAATAGTGTGAATTTGACATTTTAAAAATCTATGAAATGTTAAATTAAAGTTAATTTTTTTCTCTTTTTTATTTTATTTTAAAGATGAAATGATATACATTTAACATCTTATTGTTAATAACTGACAA
>NYYE01000042.1 GCA_002686655.1 Crocinitomicaceae bacterium
TAGATTATGAATCTCGGGCAGATAAGAAAATATTTTTTGTAGATTATCAATCTAGAGCAGATTTAAAAATTTTCTTTGTTGATTATCAAAGTAGAGCAGGGTGGAAGGATAATTCAAAAAAACATCTTTTATACTAATGAGTAAAGATAAAATTCCAAAAACTGGAATTGATGAAAAAGATCTATTTGAATATATGGAAAATTCCATGCATTCTGATATTGATTGGAGATCTGGAAAAACATTTGGTGCTGTTTATTATCCAGGAGAAGAATATTCCAAAGTTATTTCTAAAGCATACGTAAGATTCATGCATGAAAATGCATTTGACCCACAGCTATTTAGTAGTATTCTTAGTATGGAAAATGAAGTAGTAGAACAAACGGCGTCTTTGTTCTCTCACGAAAAAGATAGTTTATTTGGTAATGTAACTAGTGGTGGAACGGAAAGCATATTCTTGTCTATATTATCTGCTAGGAACTGGGCCAAAAATAATAAGGGAATAGATAAACCAGAAGTTATTCTTTCTTCAAGTGCCCATCCTGCATTTTTAAAAGCAATGCATTTTTTAAATGTAAAACCAGTAGTAATTCCTACTAAAAAAGACTTTTCATTTGACTTAGAATCTTTTGAAAAAGCAATAAACGCTAATACTATTTTACTAATTGGTTCTGCCCCCAATTACCCAACGGGAATGATGGATCCAATAGAATCACTCTCTAAATTGGCTGTAGACAATGAGTTACTATTGCATGTAGATGCTTGTATAGGCGGTTTTTTATTGGCTTACCTTAAAAAAATAGGTAAGGATATTCCATTATTTGATTTTAAGCTAAGTGGAGTAACTTCTTTGTCAGTTGATTTGCATAAGTATGCATATGCACCAAAAGGATCTTCTGTTTTACTGTATAGAAAAGAAGAACTTAGAAAAGAACAATTTAGTGTTTATCCAAATTGGGAAGGTGGTATTTACGGTTCTACTACTTTTTTGGGGACCAAACCAGGGGGAATTGTAGCCTCTACATGGATGGCTCTCAACCATATTGGCGAAGATGGTTTTGTAAAGCTTACCCACAAAACAATGGATGCTACCAAAGTTATAAGCGATTATATTCAAAAGAGCAAAGATTTAAATCTAATAGGAAATCCTATTATGAGTTTATTGGCTTTTAATAGTGAAAAGCACGATATATACCATATTGCAGATTTGTTAAGTGAAAAGGGCTGGTATATAGGAAGGCTTCAAAACCCACCTGGAATACATTTGGTAGTTTCCCAAATTCATGCAGATGGTGCTGCTGAAAATTTTATAGCTGATTTACAGTCAGTTTTAAAAAGTTTATCTAGCTCTGAAATTAAAAATAAAATTTTTAAAACTACAGATGCTCTTGCTGTAAATGCTCTTAAAAAGGCAGGGTATAATAGTATTAAAAAAACAATTTTGGGGAAAACTAAATCTAACAAAAAGTCTAAAAAGCGATTAATTTATGATTTAAAAAGTGATTTAAATTTAGAGGAAAGTGACGACTTGTTCAGATCTATTTTAAGTAATCTCTATTGATTTTTTTCAAAAAGCATAATACTTTCTATATGTGAGGTATGTGGAAATTGGTCAACTAATGAGAATTTTTTAAGCTGATAACCCATTTCATTTAATGTAACCAAATCTCTTGCTTGTGTAGCTGGGTTACAACTTACATAAATTATAACTTTAGCATTAAGCCTTATTACTTTTCTCAAAGATTTTGGGCTGATTCCTGCCCTTGGAGGATCAATTACTATTGAATGAATTTTATTTTGATATTCAGGATGATTTAATAAAAATTTACCAACGTCAGAACTTATAAACTTTAAATTTTTTAGCTGATTTTTCTGTGCATTTTTAATGGCGTTTTTAATGGCAGATTCTACTATGTCAACTCCTATGATATTGTTAGGGGTATTTTTTGAAATAAGTTGTCCAATAGTCCCTGTTCCACAAAACAAATCAAGAATAATCTGATCCTTTGGTATATTATATTCTAATAAATAGTCTATGACTTTTTCATACAATTTTTCAGCACATAAAGGATTGGTTTGAAAGAAACTTTGCATACTTATTTCAAAGTCTAATTCATTAATTCTTTCTAATATAGTTTCTTCACCTAAAATAAGTTTACTAGACCCTTTGTCTAGTTTTTCTCTGTCCGCAACATCATCATTAATGGTATGTAATAGACCTGCCATTCTTTTACCCAATAAATTGGATAAAAAGTTACCAAAATCAATAGGAGAAAAGTTCTTTAAATCGTTAGATGATGTTACAAGATTAAATAAAAGTTTATTTTCAAAGTAGCTTTTTCTAACAACCAAATGCCTAAAAAAACCTTTCTTTTTTGGTGGATGCCAAGCAGGTAAAGAAGTATCTTTTAAATATTTTCTTATTTCATTTAATCTAGACTCTAATTCTTTATCAAATAATCCAGAATCGGCATNTAAATTTTCAACTATCCACCATGTTCCTTTTCTTTTGAAACCAAGAGAAAAACAATTATCAACTACTTTTTCATTTTTAAAATCATATCCTATCGATGAAAAGGAATATTCCATTTTATTTCTGTAGTGATGAGAAGATGGAGAAGAAATCCAGGTGTCAAAATGTATTTCAGAGTTTTCTAATTTTCCAATTCTAGTAAAGANATCTTTAGTAACTTGGATTTTCATTTTCTTTTGCTCATCGATAGGCAAATTGATGTAAGGAGCACCTGANATCTNNTGATAATGAGAATTGATTTCTAAGCTAGATTTTTGTAATACTTTTTGGATTACTGCTTCNGCATATGCAGGTTTTTTTTTTGTTATTTTGATATTTACCAACTGTCCAGGTATTCCATGTTGTACAAAAATTATAAAATCTCTATCTTCTTCTTTGATTTTTCCAATTCCCTTTCCTCCAAAAGCAAAATTTTCAATTTCTAGTTTAATAATATCCCCTTTTTTNATCATTTATTTACTACTATATTTACTTATCTATATAAAAAATGTTTATGTGTTTTAAAATTTCAATTAATAAAAGTTTAGCAATATTAATAACTTTGNTCTTAACAATTCCTGTTAGCATATTCTATTGTCAAGATTACAGTAAAATAGTTAGATTATCTGGAAAAATTTCTAATCCTAATTCAGATAAGATTTTCATAAGAGGAAAAGATTTTAAAAAAGTAATAAAAGTATCATCTGAAGGGGAATTTGGGGATACATTAAAAGTAGAACCAGGTGATTATTCTTTTTATGATACTAAAGAAAGTACATCTATATATCTCGAACCAGGATATGACTTACACATCACTATTGATACTAAAGAATTTGATGAAACCATAAAATATGTTGGAATAGGGGAGCNACCNAATAATTTTTTAGCGTCTTATTTTATGTTCAAAGAAAAAAATGCTATTGGTAATAATGAATACAAAAAAATGAGTGCTCAAGAATATTTTGATCANTCGATTATAAATTATGAAAAATCTTTGACTTTACTTAATCAATCCAAAATAGATAATGAGTCTTTTGCTTACAAACAGAATGAAACTTTTACTTTTCAGTTATTAAGTGAATTAATAGGGAGTAAAGTGGGTAAAGAATATTTTAGTGGTAAATCAACAGCAATTATTACACAGTATTTAGATAAAAAAATCAATTCAATTAATTTTAAAGATGAACTTCTTTTCCAATCAAGTTACTCCATAAGATTCTTTAATTCCTATTTCACAGCAGGTTTGGTAGCTAATGACATTAATTGCTTAAATAAATATGAAAATGANATAAATGAACAACAAAAAAAAGGAATTATTANTTCTCTTAAAAGAGGAATATCTTTTTACAATGAAGAAGAGATGGACGCTTATTATTTAACCTTAAAAAAATTACTAGGTGATGATAATAGCTTCCAAAAAATTAAAACAAAATATGAACAAATTAATANTTTAAAAAAAGGTAATCCTTCTCCAACCTTCAATTACCCAGATTCTTCTGGAAAAAGTGTTTCTTTAGCCTCTCTATTAGGGAAACTTGTTTATGTTGATGTTTGGGCTACTTGGTGTGGTCCATGTAAAGCTCAAATTCCTTATTTAAAAGAACTAGAAGAAAAGTATAGAACAAAAGAAGTTGCTTTTGTTAGTATTTCAATTGATCAATTAAAAGACAGCACCAAGTGGAANAAAATGATTGTAGATAAAGAACTTAAAGGGATTCAGATAATGGCAGATAACGCNTGGCAATCTACTTTTGTAAAGGACTATATAATTGAAGGAATTCCTAGATTTATTCTTATAGATCAATCGGGTAATATTTTATCTCCTAATGCACCCAGACCTGCATCATACAATGAAGGGAATTATGCTCTAAATGATGAAATTCAAAAATTATTAGATGAAAACCTTTAAGATTCTAATTGCTTAAAAACTTCATCAAAATTCATCCAAAATTCTTCTAATCTTAGTAGGTTAGATTTGTAAAATTCAAATATTTTTGACCAAGAATTTTGGTCGTATATACTAACGTCGTTTATTTTTCTAATTATTCTACTGTAATTAAATCCAATTTCGTTTTTATATTCCTTTTCCCAACTCCATGATGCTCCTACATATTGAATAAAAGGTTTTTTAAGCTCTTTAAATTGATCAAAAAATAACTTTCTTATGTCTTCATCTTTATGTTGAATATCTATAAAAATACTTGCATATTTTTTATCACAATGAAGTTTAAAATGAATATCTTTTATTTTGGTAGGATAGTTTAACCATTTTATTTTTTCTCCATTTAATGATCGTTGATTAGACATATATCTTCCAAAACTGGTGTAAAAGAGTACTCTTATTTCTTTATTTTCTTTCTTACTGAACATTATTTATTAAATTCTTTTTTCTTTTATTAACAATATCCTTTTTTTTTATTTCAGAATTATATATTTGCTTCTTATTTATAATCATTCTTAATAAGGTTGCAAAAGAACGTAATTATAGCAGATAGTTCAGAACTTATTTTAAAGGGTCTTAAATCCATCCTACAACCATATGTTGAAAATGAAATTATTTTTTCTTTATGTTTTTCAGACTTAAATGAACAGGTCAAAGCATTAAAAGATATTTTTCTCATAATAGATTACACTTCTGAGGGTTTTTCTTTAGATGAAATAGTAGAGTTTAAAAATAAATATCCAAAAGTAATTGTGATGGCTGTAACTCCTTATACTAATGCACAAACTATTGTACAGGCTATTAGAGCTGGAATAGAAAGTCATATCAAAAAGGAATGTTCTGTTGCTGAAATTAAAAACGCATTTAAAGCAACTTTAAAAGGCGATAAGTTTTTTTGTGATGACATCGTTAAGCAAATGCGAAATGAAAATATTAATCCTAAAAATATTTTTTTTAAATCACTAGACCCTAGCCCTGTTCAATTAAGTAAAAGAGAGCTTCAAATTATACAATTTATTGCTGAGGGTTATACTAATTCTCAAATAGCTGCAATCATATATTTAAGTAATCATACCGTAAATACCCATAGAAAAAATATTATGAAAAAGCTAGGAGTTAATAATACTGCTGGAATAGTAATGTACGCTGTAAAAACCCAAATGGTGAGTCCTAATCAGTTTAGTTTTAAAAAATCAAATATATATTAATGGAACAAACATATTTAATACCCTTTCTTATTACTCTTTTTGCAGGATTGTCAACAGCTTTAGGGGGGTTAGTAGTTTTTTTTGGAAATACAGAAAAGTTAAATTGGTTATCCTTTACAATGTCTTTTGCAGCCGGAGTAATGTTATATGTTTCATTTGTAGAGATTCTGCCAGAATCTTATTTAGAATTTAAACATACTAATGATCAAAACACAGCATTACTTTATGTTTTAGGTTTTTTTGTTTTTGGAACCCTATTTGCCATCTTTACAGATAAAATTCTCCCTGAACAAAAAATTAATAGCCAGGTAAATAAAAGTATTACTTCAAAAAATAATAAAATATATAGATCAGGTATTTTAATAGCTTTAACTATGGCTTTACACAATTTCCCTGAGGGCATAGTAACTTTTATAGGAAGTGTTAATGATATATCATTTGGACTAGTAATAGGCTTAGCAATAGCTTTACATAATATTCCTGAAGGAATGGCGATTTCTGTTCCCATTTATCATGCTACAGGTAGCAAGAAAAAAGCTTTTTTATACTCTGCATTAAGTGGTTTCACTGAGCCTTTAGGAGCTTTGTTTTGTTATTTTGTTATTAACTCTTATTTAGATGATTTTTTAACTGCTGCAGTTATGTCAATAGTAAGTGGGATTATGATTTTTATATCCATATTTGTTTTAATGCCTTTAAGTTTTGAATATAAAGACAAGTATGAACATATTCTTGGATTAGTTATTGGAATGTTTGTTATTGGAATTTCAATTTACTTGATGTGATTATTTTCCCATTCCAGGTAAGATGTTAAAAGCAGTACTTTTCATTTCATTCTCATTAACATGATCAGCATCTTCAATAGCTTGATTAAATCCCTCAATCATTGCCTCAATTAAACTATCTTTTTCTAAGCTTTCGTAAACTTCTTCATCAATAAAAAGTTCTTTTAGCTTTCTATTCCCATCCAGAACAAATCTAATTTTACCATTTAATGCATCGCCTTTTACATAAATATTCTCTAACCTTTTTTTTGAATCTTCTACAACTCCTTGCATTTCTTGTAACTTAGACATCATGTCCTTCATATTTTGATTTCCAAACATTATTTTAACTTTTTATTGTTCTTAATTTCATCATTTCTTTTCTTCTTCCTCCTTTGGTCTTCCATATTCCATTTATAAAGTTTATAACCTATTGTAATTCCACCAAAAAATATAATAGCTACAAAAAAAACTACAAAAAAATCACCTGGACTCATTTTATAAGATATTGCTATTTATAATTTTTTCTAATTTAATTCCTCTAGAACCTTTTAAAAGAATCATGTGATTTGTATAATTTTCACTTTTTATAAAATTGATAATTTGTTCTGTTAATTCAAAACTTTTGAAATTATGATTAGTCTTTTGATAACATTTACCTACCAGAATAGCTTTGAAGGAGTTGTTTGTTAAATAATCAACTATATTTTGATGTTCTTCATTCTCTACATTTCCCAGCTCTAACATATCTCCTAATATTGCCAATTTATTTTCATTTTCTAAATCCTTAAAACTTTTTAGAGCTTCCATGGTACTAGTAGGATTTGCATTATAACAATCCGCAATTATGGTATTGTCTTTAGTTTTAATTAATTGAGACCTATTATTATCAGGCTTATAATTAGAAATGGAATTAGAAATTTCTTTTAAACTTAAACCAAATATTTGACCACAAGTTACGGCGGCAAGAACATTATTTAGGTTGTAGGAACCTAGTAGTTGAGAGTTAATAATTTCTCTATTTTTAGTGTTTTCGATTTCAATTTTTAGGTAAGGGTTTTGACCAATTAATTTTCCATTTATATCAGATAATTCAAAACCATATGTATGTGTTTTTATATTTTCTGGAAGATAGTTTATTAATAAATGATCATCATTAGATACAATAGTCTCCCCATTTGAATCAATTAAATAATCAAAAAGTTCTAATTTGGTTTTTCGAATAGTCTCAATGTTACCAAAACCTTCTAAATGGGCTTTGCCAATATTGGTTATTATTCCATAATTCGGTAGCGCAATTTCTGCTAATTCTTTTATGTCTCCTTTTTTACTGGCTCCCATTTCTATCACAGCTATTTGATGTTCATTTTGAATTTTAAGAATGGTTAATGGAACACCAATATGATTATTTAGATTTCCTCTTGTTATAAGGACATTAAACTTTGATTTAAGAACACTACCTATTAATTCTTTAGTAGTTGTTTTACCATTTGTTCCCGTAATAGCTATAACGGGGATTTTGATTTTTTTTCTGTGAAGTGTAGCTAATTTTTGTAAGGATTTTAACACATCATTAACTAGAAAAGTCTTTCCTTCTACATAATATTTCTTTTCATCAATAACAGCATATTTTGCTCCATTATTTATTGCTTTTTGAACGAAAGAATTACCATTAAAATTGGGGCCTTTTAGTGCAAAAAAAAGATCATTTTTAATTATGTTTCTTGTGTCAGTTGTAATTTGTTGATTACAATCTATATAAGCATCATAAATTTCATCTATCATTTTTCACCAAATCTATCCATTACGGCGTTGGTTACCCCAGTGGAAGAGAATCCTCCATCATGAAAAAGGTTTTGCATAGTCACATATTTTGTCAAGTCACTAAACATAGCTAAACAGTAATTGGCACAATCAAGTGAACTTGCATTACCAAGGGGACTCATATTTTCGCTAAAATCTATAAATTTATCAAAGCCAGAAACTCCACTTCCTGCAGTAGTTACAGTAGGAGATTGAGAAATAGTATTAACTCTTACTTTTTTTGATGAGCCATAATGATATCCAAAACTTCTTGTTATGGATTCTAAAAGCGATTTTGCATCTGCCATATCATTATAATCTGGGAAAATTCTTTGTGCTGCAATATAGGTTAAGGCAACTACTGAACCCCATTCATTTATAGCATCCATTTCGGATGCAACTTGTAATACTTTGTGTAAAGACATTGCAGAAACATCTAAAGTTTTCTTGTACCATTCATAATTTAAATCAGTATATTTTTTCTTTTTTCTTACGTTGGGTGACATTCCGATTGAATGGAGAATAAAATCTACTTTTCCACCAAGAACTTCTTGTGATTCTGTAAATAAGTTTTTCAAATCATCAATAGATGTTGCATCAGCTGGAATTATTTTGGAGTTTGTCTTTTTTGCTAAATCATTTATAGCTCCCATTCTCATTGCTATCGGAGCATTAGTTAAAGTAAAAGTAGCTCCTTCTTCATGTGCTCTCTCTGCAACTTTCCATGCAATGGACATATCATTTAAAGCTCCAAAAATGATTCCTTTTTTTCCTTTCAGTAAATTATTAGACATATCAATATTGTTTTATTCAAATATAGAAATATACATTAATAAAATTTATTTCATCTTTGAAAATACCGTAGTTTAGTCATGTAAATGGCTAAGAATTATTATAAAACTTTAGGAGTAAGTAGTAATGCAAGTAAGTCTCAAATAAAAAGAGCTTATCGTAAACTTGCCATGAAGTATCATCCAGATAAAAATAATTCTCCTGAAGCTCAAATTATTTTTATAGAAATTAATGAAGCTTACTCATTTTTAACGGATGAAAATAATCAAAAGTTAAAAAAACCAATAGTAAAAAATACTTCAACAAGAAAATCTAAAACATCCCAAGAAGAGTTAAATAAAAGAATGGAATGGGCAAGGAGATATGTTGAATATAAAAAAATCAAGGAAGAAAAAATTAATGAAATAACTTTCTATAAAATTCAAAAATCATCTTTAAGATGGATTATTCCAACAATTAATAGTTTGAGTATTTTTTTCGCTTTTTTAATTTTATTAGATTTTAAAATTCTACCTACAAGTTCTATAAATGTAAATCTAATCACTCGCTACGTTGATATGGACTCTGAAAAACTTGTCTTGAAATTTCAAGATGATGATAGCAATAAATTTCAATTTGGAATTTCTTTTGAAGATATAAAACAAATAAATATTGCCTCAATTAAAAATTATACATGTCAAAAAAGTAAGTTGTTTAGACAAAAAACTCATATGGTTTTAAATTTTGATGATAATGATGTAATAATTTTCAATCATTATTGTGTTTATAAAATATTTTACTTTTATTTTATTTTGCTACTTCTTCCTTTAATAACAATCTTTTCAAAAGGTCCAAATACAGTTTATATTCTATCCTCTTATGTTATTTCATCAGTTTCCGTACTTGGAATGGTTTTCTTACTTCTTACTCTTGTAATATGAGAAAGTTTTATTTTTCATTTATTTATTTTTTGATTTTAGGTTGTCATAGTGAAGCCCCAAAAGAATTATTTAAAGCCACTAAAGAAAATGATCATAACTTTTCTTTATTTCAAAATCCTTCCAAAAAAAATAAAATAATATCTAAACCAAATCTGCTAATTAATAATAAAAATGTAAAGGAAAAACTATTTGAATTTGGTTTGAAAAATTCTGAAGAGCTCATCGTAATCAATACCAAGTTTGGTGAGATCAAAATTAGACTTTATAAACAAACTCCATTACATAGAGCAAATTTTATTATGCTTGCCAAAAAAAACTTTTTTGATTCAACAATTTTTTACAGAGTAATTAGAAATTTCATGGTTCAAGGAGGCAACAGTGACAAAAATAATATGTTGCAAAAGATGTCTAAAATTGGAATCTACAGAATACCTCCTGAAATTAATAAAGATTTAATTCATAAAAGAGGAGCTATTGCAATGGCTGTTCAAGAGCAGTACTATAAAGATCCATCTAAATACAATTTATCATCTAGCCCATATAATTTTTATATAATTCAAAAGGGTCCTATCTCAAATAATTATATGGATAAAATTGAAAAAAAATATAATATAAAAATTCCAAAAAAAAGTAGATTAATTTATAATGAAATTGGTGGAAGCCCTCACTTAGATAATGAGTATACAGTTTTTGGTGAAGTAATAAGCGGAATGACAGTAGTAGATGAAATAAGCAAACAAATTACAGATGGAAAAAATAGACCATTGGAAAATATTTATCTTTCTATTGATGTTATTAAATAAATGTTAGCTATTAAAACGTAACTTTTTTTGTTATTTACAGTAAAAATTGACTAAGTAATGAAATAATGAGTATAAATACCCAAGATATTAATTTGATTTTCCATCTTTCAAAAAGATTTCAAATTCATAAGAAAGTATTCCTATTTTTCTTTGGTTTTATACTTTTTGGAACTCTTTCATTTATTTCACACCATCCTATAAATAAAAATTCTTCATTTGATAATGAAGTAGTGTTATTAAATGATGAAGATTCAGAAAATCAAAACGATATTACAGAAAAAGAAAACACTCTTATCAATACTAGTGAGTACCAAAATGAATATGCACTTATTGTTGGGTCCTACAATCAAAAAGTTAATGCAAAAAATCTTGAATTAGAGATGAAGAAAAGAGGATTTAAAGACTGTTCAATAATTTCTGACAAAAATTTAAATAAATATTGGGTTGTTTTAAAACGTTACAATAATAAAAATCAAGCAATTATTGACAGGGAAAGATACTTGCTAGACGGTTGGATAAAACAATTATAATTTCATCTTAAATCAATTCCAACTGGGCAATGATCAGAGCCCATTACATCATTCATAATAAATGCGTCTTTAACCAATTCTAAAGCATTTTTTGAAGCTAAAAAATAATCTATTCTCCAACCAACATTCTTAGCTCTTGCATTAAACCGGTAACTCCACCAAGAATATTTAATTTTTTCTGGATAAAAATATCTAAATGTATCTGTAAATCCAGAATTTATAAAATTGGTCATTCCATCAATTTCATCTTGGGTATATCCTGAAGTTTTATTGTAGTTCGATTTAGGGTTTTTTAAATCAATTGGCTGATGAGCTACATTTAAATCTCCACTTAGAAAGACAGGTTTATTTTTTTTCTTAAGGTATTCTAATAAATCTTTATCCCATTTTTTTCTGTAATCTAATCTAACTAATTGGTTTCCACTGTTTGGAACATATACAGTAATAAAATAAAAAGATTCATATTCTGCACATATCAATCTACCTTCTTGATCGTGCTCTTCAATTCCAAGACCATAAGTAACATTTATTGGTTTTTTCTTTGAAAGAATAGCTGTTCCACTGTATCCTTTTTTAATGGCACTTGAAGAATAAATATGGTAACCACTTACGTTTTTAAGGGCAGCTTGAACTTGATCATCTTGCGCTTTTGTTTCCTGAAATCCTATAATATCTGCATTGATATGCGCAATAATATCAGAAAGTCCTTTTTTTTCAACTGCTCTAATTCCGTTTAAGTTCCAGGATACTAATTTCATTTAAATTTTTATTTAAATATATGTACATGAATGTATTAAATCTTTTTTAAACTGGTATTTTTGTAGCTAATTAAATATTCTAAAATGAATTTTGAAAATTATAATTTTAAGAATAAAAGAGCTATAGTTAGAGTTGATTTTAATGTGCCTCTTGATAATAATGGGGTTATTACTGATGATACAAGAATTAAAATGGCTATTCCAACCATTACAAAAATCATCAATGATGGAGGAAGTGTTATTTTAATGTCACACTTAGGAAGGCCAGATAATGAACCAAATCCTAAATTTTCTTTACAACAAATTCTTCCTAATCTAGAGGCTTTATTAAATCAAAAAGTAATTTTTTGTGATGATTGTATTAGTGAAAAAGCTGTAAGAACTACAAGTAAACTAAAATCTGGAGATGTTGTTCTATTAGAAAATTTAAGATTTTATAAAGAAGAAAAATTAGGAAATAAAGATTTTGCCATGAAATTATCTAAACATGGTGATGTTTTTATTAATGATGCTTTTGGTACCGCTCATCGAGCCCATGCTTCGACAGCAATAATTGCTGATTTCTTTCCTAATGATAAAATGTTTGGGTTTTTAATTGAAAATGAAATTAAAAGTGTAGATAAAGTTCTAAATAGTCAAAATTATCCACTTACTGCAATTGTTGGTGGAGCTAAAGTATCTTCTAAAATCACTATTATTTTAAAGTTATTAGAAAAAGTAGATCATTTAATTATTGGCGGCGGAATGGCTTATACTTTTATTAAAGCTCAGAATGGTTCTATTGGGAAATCTCTAGTAGAAGATGAATTTTTAAAATTAGCTCTTGAGATATTAGATGAAGCTAAAAAACAAAATGTCCAATTACATCTTCCAATAGATTCTTTGTGTAGTAAAGAATTTAGTAATGATTCAGAAACATATTTAAGGCCAATTTTTAGTATTCCTGACAATGAAATGGGACTAGACATTGGTTCAGAAACAATTAAAATATTTTCTGATGTTATTACAAATTCATCATTAATTTTATGGAATGGACCAATGGGTGTTTTTGAAATGAGTAATTTTCAAAAAGGAACAATATCTGTAGCTAATGCAATTGTAAAAGCAACAAAAAACAACGCCTTTTCTCTTGTTGGCGGAGGAGATAGTGTTGCTGCAATAAATTTATTTAATTTAGCTAATAAGGTAAGCCATGTTTCTACAGGAGGTGGTGCAATGTTAGAATATTTAGAAGGTAAAGAATTACCGGGAATAAAATCCATTAAAAATTCATAAATGAACAACAATTATTGGTTTATTTTTATTGTATTATTTTTTTTAAGTTGTAGAGAAGAACCTGAAAAAAATGATAATTGGATAGATAGCATTCTTTTGTCAGAAGAAAACATTGTAATGGCTACTTCTTTTGATATTAATTCATTATTAAAGAAATCAGATTTAGCAAATAGTGATCAACTAAGCAGTCAAAAAAAGTTATTAATAAATGCCTTCAATTCATCATTTAAAAGTAGTTTACTTGGGTTCAATGTAGATATTCCTCAGAAACTTTTCATAGTTGCTAATAAAGATAATCTTAATGGTGCATTGTTCTGGGTAGGAGAATTAACTAGCGAATTTTTATTTAAACAGACATTGAAAAACTTTTTTGATGTAGATGATTTTTCTGATTCTGATATTAATACTTTTTATATCAAAGAATATAACCTATATATTTCTTTTAACGAATATAATTTTATAGTTGGATTTTCACCTGAAAAAAAATATGTTGAATCAAAGTTGAATGCATATTTTAATAATGAACGCATACTAAAGAGTAATTTAGCTATTTCAAAATTCTTAGAAAATACTGATGATATTGGATTTTATTTTTCCAATAATAGAATTAACCAATTAACAAACAATATAAATAACTCTTTATTTTCTTCCCAGCTTAGTAATTTATCTAGAATTGACCAATTTGGAAATGAAATTTGTGTGAGTCTTAATTTTCTTAAAAATGAATTAAGTGTTAATACTTTTTCCTATGATAATAACCAACTTTTTTACAAAAATACAGGGGTTAAATCTGATTTTAAAAACTTTATTAACCTTGATGAAAAAATGCTATCCTTTGGGTTTTTAAATCTTAATTTAAATAAAGAAGAGCATCTATTTAGTGATGTAAGTTTAACAGATTTTAATGAAGATTTGTTGTTTTTTAAAATTTTGCAAGATCAAAAATTGTTTTCGACATTAAATGGAGAAATTTCTTTTTTAATTTCAGATTCACTAAATAATCAAAATGCTAGTGATACTGCAATTAGTAAAGAAGATGATTTTTGGGAAGATGATTTTAATGAATCTGAAATTGATTTTAAATTTGAAATTCCTCCTTCTTTAATTAGCTTCGGAATCAAAGACCTAACTGGTTTAACAGATCAATTAAAAAAAATCAACAATCAATTTGTTGAAAATAAATCAATTTTAATCAATGATTCCTATGTACTTCTATCTAACAATATTCTTCACATTTCTAATAAAAAGGAATTATTAAGTGTTATTGATAATTCCATTCAATTTAACACTTCTCCCATTATAAATTCTCAATACTTTCAAAATCCATTATATGCTGAAATAGACTTACAACTCATTTTAAATTATTTACAATTAAATAATCTGAATCAATTATCTAATAAGCAAACAAATCTATTTAATAAAATCACATTTACAGGTAATAATAATAGCTTTTCAATATTGATTGATATCATGTCTAATGATGAGAATTCTCTAAAGTCAATAACTGATTTGATATTACAAAATCAATTATTAGAGTCTTATTTATAAGCTTTGATAGCTTTTCTAACACTTCCATGTAATTTTATCAGTTTTTTAGCTGTTTCTAGATTTACATTAGTTTCTTCCATTACCATCTTTTCTGCTCTTGATACCAGTTTATTATTTGAAAGTTGCATGTCTATCATCTTATTTCCTTTAATTTTTCCTAGCTGAATCATCAATGTAGTTGATATCATATTGAGTATTAATTTTTGAGCTGTACCAGATTTCATTCTTGTGCTTCCTGTTATAAACTCTGGACCTACTATGGGTACAATAGAGTGTTTGGCAATTTCATCAAGTGGACTATTGGGGTTACAAGTAATTGAACCAGTTAAAATTCCAAAGTCGTTACACTTTTTTAGAGCACCAATTACATAAGGTGTTGTTCCAGATGCTGCTATTCCAATTACAGTATCTAACTTGTTTATTTTAAATTTATTTAAATCACTCCAACCTTGATTAATGTCATCTTCTGCAAATTCTACAGCTTTTCTAATAGCAGAATCTCCTCCAGCAATAATTCCAACTACTAAATCTTGAGAAACTCCAAATGTTGGAGGGCACTCACTTGCATCAACTATTCCTAATCTACCACTTGTGCCTGCTCCAATGTAAAATAATCTTCCACCTAACTTCATTTTTTTAGTTACAGCTTCTACAAGGCTATTAATATTCGGAATTACTTTTTTTACTGCTAAAGAAACTTTTTGATCTTCAATATTTATTTTATCTAGTATTTCTAGAATAGAACGTTGTTCTATATTATCGTAGTTAGAATTTTGCTCAGTAATTTTTTTAAAATCCATTATTTATTAAAATTATTTCAAATGTTGAAAAATTAAGTTATACAATTATTGTTATTTTCTAACCTTATTTGCTAATTTGTTAAAAATTAAAATTGATAATATTATGTTAAAAGAAGGCGATGCTGCTCCATACTTTAAAGCCTTAGATCAAAACGGTAAGTCTATTGAATTAAATGATTTTTCAAATAAAAAACTTATACTTTATTTCTATCCTAAGGATGACACTCCAGGTTGCACAAAAGAAGCATGTAACTTAAGAGATAATTATTCAGATTTAGTAAAAGATAATTTTGAAGTTGTAGGAGTAAGTGCTGACGATTCCAAAAAACATATCAAATTCATAAATAAATACAATCTTCCTTTTTCATTAATTGCTGATACTGATAAAACTCTTATTGAAGCTTATGGTTGTTGGGGTTTAAAAAAATTTATGGGAAGAGAGTATGAAGGAATTCATAGAAAAACATTTGTTATTCAAAATCAAAAAATTTTAAAAATATTTGAAAAAGTAAAGACTACTGATCATTATCAACAAATTCTTGATGCTTTAAATTAGTGCGTAAATCATTTACGTGGTTGATTTAGAAATTAGATGAAAATTATAAAAATGGAAGAAATAAAAAAAGAAAAATTAAAAGCATTGCAAGCTACTCTTGATAGGTTAGATAAATCATATGGAAAGGGTTCTGTTATGAGATTAGGAGATGAGCCTGTTGAAAAAATAGAAGTTATCAAAACTGGTTCTGTTACTTTAAACAGAGCTTTAGGTGTTGGTGGCTTTCCTAAAGGGAGAGTTATAGAAATTTACGGACCAGAATCATCTGGAAAAACTACTTTGGCTATCCATGCTATAGCAGAGGCTCAAAAGATGGGTGGTATTGCTGCAATTATTGATGCTGAACATGCTTTTGATCAGTTTTATGCAAAAAATTTAGGTGTAGATATTGATAATTTATTAATTTCTCAACCAGATAACGGAGAACAAGCACTAGAAATTGCTGATAACCTTATAAGGTCTGGTGCTGTTGATATTCTTGTAATTGATTCTGTTGCAGCTCTAACTCCAAAAGCTGAAATTGAAGGTGAGATGGGTGATCACCAGATGGGATTACAAGCAAGATTAATGTCCAAAGCTCTAAGAAAATTAACCGGAAGTATAAGTAAGGCCAATACTTGCTGCATTTTTATTAATCAGCTGAGAGAGAAAATTGGCGTTATGTTTGGTAACCCTGAAACTACAACAGGAGGCAATGCTTTAAAATTTTATTCATCAGTAAGAATTGATATTAGAAGATCTAGCGCTATAAAAAACTCTGATAAGGTTATTGGTAATAGAACCAGAGTTAAAGTAGTCAAAAACAAAGTTGCACCTCCATTTCAACAAGCTGAATTTGACATAATGTATGGTGAAGGAATTTCAAAAACTGGAGAAATTATTGATTTAGGTGTTGAACTTAATATTATTAATAAATCTGGATCTTGGTACTCTTATGGTGATACCAAGTTGGGTCAAGGTAGAGATGCTGTAAAAGAGATTTTAGTTGACAATATTGAGTTATTGGAAGAATTAGAGAATAAGATAACAGAACAACTTAATAATTAATAAGATCTTAATTAATTTTGGGGCCTAAGGGCCCTTTTTTTATGAGAAATTTAATATTCATATTTCTTTTTTTTGCTAGTTGTAATTCTACATCTAACCAAACTTCCAAATCCGAAATTGATGATCCAGTAAAAAGCATTGATGCTATAGATAACCTTTATGATATAGACAAAGAGATTATAAAAAATCCTAAAAGTCCAAATGTTTATTTAAAACGAGCACTCTATTTTCAAGAAAAAAGAAATTTTACTGCTGCTTTAAGTGATATTAATAGAGCTTTAAGTATTACCCCTGATGTATCATTTCTTCAATACCATAAAGCTGCAATACTATATGAGTTAGCAGTTTTTAATCAAGATATTAGTTTGATAGATGAATCTAAAATTTATTTAGATAACTGTATTAAAGAAGATTTAGAAATTATTCCTCCCAGATTATTAAGAGCAAAAATATTTTTGTTTGAAAAGAAAACAGAAGAAGCAATGAAACTAGTAAATCAAGTTTTGAAAATTGATAAAAGAATTGCAGAAGCATATCTAATAAAAGGTATGATTTACCATTATTTAGGAAATTCTAAACTAGCTTCATCATCATATCAAACTGCAATTGAAGTTGATCCTAATTATTTTGATGCTTATATTCATATGGGAATGCTTTCTGAAAATTTAGATAATTATAATGCTGTTAATTATTATAATTCTGCAATTGAAATAGAGCCTAATAATATTGAGGCGCATAGAAATAAAGGGTTATTCTATCATTTTCGATCTGAATATACTAATGCCAGAAATTCTTTTAATAATATTATTAATATTGATTCAAGTTTTGAAGAAACTTACTTCAATATCGGAAATACTTATCTAGGACAGTACGACCAATTGAATAATAATGATTTTTTAGATTCTGCTTTCTTATATTTTAAAAGAGCTAATGACATCAATGAATACTATGTTCAAGCTATTCATAATATAGGTTTGTGTTATGAAATAAAAAAAGATTTTGAGATGGCTAAATCTTACTATAAAAAAGCTATTGAAATAGACAATAATTATACCCCATCATTAGATGCTTTAAATTCTTTATTTTAATTAATAAGATCTATTAATTTATCAATATTCAAAAATCTTCCTCTCTTTACGTTGTTAAGAATAATTATGGTTTGATCTTTTTTTAAAATTTTTATATAGTAGGATCTATAACCTTTCCACCAACCTGTATGATAAACAATTTTACCATATTTATTATGCTCTTTTAGTCGAAAACCATAACCATAGTTTTTATTTCTATTGTAATCTTTATTTTTTTTACTAAATGCTAATTTTTTTAAACTATCATTAATTAAAAGATTCTTTTCTAAAGCTCTATCAAACTTCAATAAATCCATAGTTGTAGAGTAAACTCCTTTATCACCAACAACTCCGTTCAAATAAACGTCCTCCCAGGGTGTTCTATTTTCATATCCTTGAGTTGGCATAATTAGGTCATTAAAATTTGTTCTATCGTAAACAATACTATTATTCATATCAATAGGGGAAAATATATTTTCTTTTAAATACTGCTTAAATTCAATTCCTGATATTTTCTTTACAATAGAGGCCAATAATAAATAGTTAGTGTTACAGTAATAATACCTTCTATCAGGAGGAAAATTAATTAATGGATTAATTTTTGAAATAATATTAATAACATCTTGATTATTGATGGTTTTACTTTTATCTGGCCAAATGCTGTCTGGAGCATCGCAAAAATGTGTATACTGACTTAATCCGGAGCGATGGCATAAAAGCTGATGAATTGTTATTCCTTCATAGGGGAAATTTGGAAAAAACTTTTGAAGAGTATCATTTAAATTAATCTGACCATTTTCAATTAACTGCAGTATGGCTACAGATGTAAAGGGTTTAGAAACTGATGCCAATTGAAATGAATGATTTTCAGTGAGCTTTTCTTTAGTTTTTAAATTGGCATATCCATAACTTTTATGTGAAATTATTTTCCCATTTTCAGCAAAGAGTATATTGCCATTAAATTGTTTTCTTTTATATTTTCTACTGAAATAATCATCAATTTTATTTTGTCTAGCATCGGTTTTTAAAAGTTCTATACTTTTTCTAATAGTTTTTGAATGATCTACATTTTTAGTTGTTTTATAGTTTACATCATTACTATTTTCACAAGATTTTAAAAATAGAATAGAAATTACAAGGATTATGAAATTATATTTCATATTAAAAAACAATTATATTTTGACGATTTTAAATAGGAAAATTAAAGTCTCTGTAAATTTTCTACATGTTCACCTAATCTCCTATAGCACCAGAGTTTATCTTTAAAAATAGAGGATTTAAAAATAGATTTATTCAATAACATTCTAACACATTCTTGAATTCCTTCTATTATTGATGGGTGAGGGTGTACCATTTCTGCTAGTTCCTGAATGTTTTTATCCATTTTCATTAAAAGACCAACTCCTTGAATAGCACTAGATGCATGTTCTCCTACAGCTCTCATTCCTAAAATTTTCATTTTATCGTCATCAGAGACTATGATTTTAAAAAATCCTTCAGTTTTTCTCATTGCTATTGCTCTAGCAATACATGAGTAATCTAATTTGACTACCTTAACTGGTATCTTTTCCTCAATACATGTTTTCTCATTTATACCAACTGATGCGACTTCTGGTTGTAAAAACATAATCGTACATATGTTTTTGTAATTAATAGGATAATATTTTTTCGAAAAAATTCTTTCAACCGCATATCTTCCTTCTAATTCTCCTACGTTAACAAGAGATATATGTCCACTTGCATCTCCAACAACGTAAATATTAGGTATATTAGTTTGAGTATCTATATCTCCAATATGAACACCTCTTTTACTTAAAGTTACTCCAGCATTTTCCATCTTTAATCCGTCGATACACAACTTTCTACCTACCGAAAGAAGTGCTTTTTCTACTCTAATAATTTCTTGGGTTCCGTCTTTGTATGAAAGTTCATACTCAACTTCACCATCTTTCATCTCAAGTCTTTCTAATTGAGCTTTATTATGAATGATAACTCCTTTCTCTTTTAAATTTTTACTTATTAAATCAGAAATATCATTGTCTTCAAATGGTAATATTCTATCTGATCTATCAATTAAGTAAACTTTAGTTTTTCCAAAGTTGGAAAATATAGTAGCATATTCGCAACCAATAACACCTGCTCCGACAATTACCATTGATTTGGGAAATTTTTTCATATGATCAACTCCATCACTTGTCATAATTATTTTTTCATCGACATCTATTTTGGGTAATGTCCTTGGTTTGCTTCCAGTAGCTATAATTATATTTTCAGCATAAATTATTTTCTTTTTATTGTCCGATTTCTTAATTTCTACATGGTGATTATCAACAAATGTTCCTAATCCTCTTTCATACTTAAAAATATTGTTTAATGCTTCGGATTGTAATAATTTTAAATGACTTGAGTATTGAAATTTTCTATCAAAAGTAGCATCCATTATATTTTTTTGAACATCTTCCCACGAAAGGTCTAATCCTTTTCTGCCAACAGACTTAATACCATCATTGATAGTTCTAAGCTTTTGAGAAAGTTCCCACATTGTCTTAGACGAGAGTGCCCCGTTGTAAAGTCCTGCTCCACCTACTTTATCTTTTTCAATAAGAACTGTTTTTTTTCCAAAATCTACAGCTCTCATGGCAGCTGCATAACCCGAAGGACCAGCGCCTATTATACATAAATCATATTTGTCCATATAAAATAATATTTACACTCAATAAAGATAAAATCTCTTTTAAATATTTGATTAATAATGTACTACTAGATTTTAACATTTATAGAAAGTTGCGGAATAAAATAATTTGATTGATATCCTGGTTGATAATAAGGTTTAAACTGGAAACCTAAATTGTCACTAATATCAAATAAAAACAAGTGAGCTTCTACATTAGCATCAATTATCTGAATGAGGTATACTCCTAAAAAAGAAATTATAGATAAATCTCTCAGTCTTCTATACTGATCTTGAATTAACTTTAATTGATCATTTGAATATGAAGTGTAATTCAGAGGAGGATTACCATTAACTCTACTAATTCTTTCATTTTTCACATTGTTAAATTCTTGATTATTTAAGTTGATTTGAATGCAAGTAGCTCCTATTCCTCCATATATTATTGGTAATTTCCACCATAATTTATTTCTTATTTCTAGTGGGCGAATGCTGTTATTATGGACTTGACCAGCACCAGGTATTAAAGTGGATAATATAGTTGACTTTTTAGTGAAAGATTTTTTTGATAAAGTATCATTTAATTGACCTATTGATATTTTGCTGAAAAGAAATAAAAAATATATTAAATACCTGATCATTGATCAAACTTATCTAGTATTTCGTTTAAATGATCTTGATTTTTAAAGTTGAAGATAATTTGTCCTTTTCCATTAGATTTCTTTTTAATCTTCACTTTTGATTTATATGAAAAAGAGATGTTGTTTTGCATTCTAGTTTCGTAAGTACTTAAGTTTTCAAACTTATTTATTTTATTAGATATTTTTCTTCTAAGTAATTCTTCAGCAGATCTAACAGATAGATTTTCAGATTTTATTTTTAAAAAAGCATTAATCATTTCAGTATTACTTTTTAGAGAGAGTAGGGCCCGGGCATGTCCCATACTTATTTCATTATCTCTCACTGCTTTCTGAATTTCATTTGGTAGTTTCAGAAGCCGTAAAAAATTTGATATAGTAGATCTATCTTTACTTACCTTTTTACTTAATTCTTCATGTGTTAACTGACATTCATCAATAAGCCTCTGATAACTCAGACCTATTTCAATTGCATTTAAGTCTTTTCTTTGAATATTTTCAACAATAGCCATTTCTAACATTTCCTTGTCGTCTGCAATTCTTATATAACACGGAATTTCAATTATTTGAGCAATTTTAGCAGCTTGAAACCTTCTTTCTCCAGAAATTATTTGAAAATTATCTCTGCCCATCTTTCTAACAGTAATAGGCTGAATAATTCCATGTTCTTTAATAGATTTGGATAGCTCTAATAAGGAATTTTTTTCAAAATCTATTCTAGGTTGAAATGGGTTAGGGGAGATATTTGCAATACTAATTCTAGAAATTAACCCAGCTTGATTATTATTAAATGTACTTGGTTTTGATGTAATATCAGTTTTAGCACTTTCTAATAATGCGCCTAAGCCTTTTCCAAGAGCATTTTTATTAGAAGCCATTTACTTCAATATTTTTTTCTACAGCGCTATTTAAATTAGTAGATATGTTTTTCGTAATTAATTCTTTAGCTAAATTTAAGTAGTTAACAGCTCCCTTACTACTTGCGTCATGCATAATAATAGTTTCACCATGGCTTGGAGCTTCACCTAGTCTAGTATTTCTATGTATTATGGTATCAAAAACTAATTGTTGAAAATGAATTTTAACTTCTTCTATAACTTGATTTGATAGCCTTAGCCTCGTATCATACATTGTAAGTAAAATACCCTCAATATCTAAAGATTTATTAAGTCTACTTTGAACAATCTTTATAGTGTTTAATAGTTTTCCTAAACCTTCAAGGGCAAAATATTCACATTGAACTGGTATAATGACACTGTCTGATAAGGTCAAAGCATTTAAAGTTAAAAGACCTAAAGATGGAGAGCAATCAATTATGATATAGTCATAGTCATTCTTTAGACTAGAAAACATCTTTTGAAATACAAATTCTCTATCATCAATATTGATCATTTCTATTTCAGCACCAACTAAATCAATGTGAGATGGCAATAAATCTAAATTGGGGCTTTTAGTGCTAACAATTAATTCTTTAGGGTTAACGCCATTGATTAAACAATCATAAATTCCTTGGCTGACTTTTCTTGGTTCAAAACCAACTCCTGAAGTGCAATTTGCTTGTGGGTCAGCATCAATTATTAAAGTTTTTTTGTCTAATACACCTAAACATGCTGATAGATTGATAGCAGTGGTTGTCTTTCCAACTCCGCCTTTTTGATTTGCTATTGTAATAATTTTNCCCATTTATTTTAATTGTAGTTTTAAACTATTTTAAATTTATAACTATANGTAATTATTTATTGAAAATATAAATTCATTTTTAAACATGAATGTGTTTAAATTAAAAATTAGTAAAAGGTTGTCAACATTGAAAAATAAAATAGTTTAAACTATATGTAAACATCTGATAGCCTGATATATATGGAAATACAAATTAGGTTCAGTTGTTGAAAAAAAATGATGGTATTAGACCAAGAGTCAGTCTAAATTTTTGAATGACTTACTTTCTAAAGAATCTCCTTCTTGTTGAGAATTATTTTCATTAAGAGAAACCACTTTGTCTACTACTTCTATAAGACCATCTTTAAATTTATCAAAATCTTCTTTATATAAAAATATCTTATGTTTTTCAAAGTGAAAATTTCCTTCTTGATCGAATTTTTTTTTGCTTTCTGTTATCGTTAAATAATGGTCTCCAGATCTAGTAGCTTTGACATCAAAAAAGTAAGTTCTTTTCCCTGCTCTTACAGATTTAGAATAAATTTCATTTCTGTAGTTATCTTGATCTTTGTTATTTTCCATTGCCATCTTAATTAGATTATCAATGCAATATAAATAACCTTTTTATTTTTTTCAAAAAATAAAGACTTATTAATTATCTTCAAGTTGCTGTTTTTTAAAAATCTCATAATAAAACCCTTTATTTTTTATTAGTTTTTTATGATTTCCTTCTTCACAAATTACTCCATCTTCAAGAACTATAATATGATTACATTCACTAATGTTACTGATTTTATGACTAATGTGAATAGAAATTTTATTGTTGTCTTTTTCATTTAGGGATTTTTGAATTTTTTTGGAAGTTTCAGAGTCTACAGCAGATAAACAGTCGTCAAAAATTAATAATTGGGGATTTCTTATAATCGCTCTAGCAATTGAAATCCTTTGTTTTTGTCCACCTGAAAGAGTAACTCCTCTTTCTCCAATTTTTGTCTGATAGTTTTGTTTAAATTTTTCTATTTCTGATTTTAAACCTGCTTTTTCTGCAGCAATTTTTATGTCTTCTGAATTATATTCTTTTTCCTTTAATCCAAAAGCAATATTACTTTGAATACTATCAGAAAATAAAAAGACATCTTGTGGAACATATCCAATTTTTTCTCTGTACTTTTTCAAATCAATTTCATTAATTGAAATTCCATTAATTAATATTTCACCATTATTTATTTCGTATAATCTACATAATATTTGAGCTAATGAAGATTTTCCAGATCCTGTTTTCCCAAAAACTCCAAGACTTTCACCAGACTTAACATTAAAATTTATATTCTTCAGTGCATATTCTTCACTATTGGGGTACTTAAATCCAACATTTTTAAATTCTAGTTTCAATATTTCATTGATTGTTCTATTTCCATTATCAATTACTTTTTCATCTATGTCTATAAATTCATTAATTCTTTTTTGTGAAGCTGCTGCTCTTTGAATTAACGAACTAACCCAACCTACTGACGCAAAAGGCCAGGTAAGCATATTTATGTAAAATATAAATTGAACTATATCTCCGTAATCAAGTTCTTTATTAATGGTCTTGATACCTCCCAAATAAATTGTTATAACCGTACTTAATCCAATTAGAAATATTATTGATGGAAGAAAAAGGGAATTCACAAGAGCAAGATTTAAAGAAGCTTGCTTATAATCTTTTGTTTCTTTTTCATAAATACTTGAAAAATGCATTCTTTTGTTATATGCTTTAAGTACCCTTATCCCTGAAAAAGCTTCTTGAACAAATGATGTTATTTTTGATTGTTTTTGCTGTGTTATTTCACTTTTTTTATTAATGACACTACTTACTCTGTAAATTATAAAAGATAGTATGGGTAATGGAAATAATACATAAAGAGTTAGTTCAGCATTTTTATATATCATAAAAGAAATAACCATAATAAATAATACAGAAACATTTAAAGAATACATTATTGCAGGACCTAAGTACATTCTCACTTTGGTAACATCTTCACTTATTCGATTCATAAGATCACCTGTTTTATTATTTTTATAGAAAGAAATTGATAGTTTTTGATATTTTGAAAAGATTTCATTTTTCAAATCATATTCTATGTTTCTAGACATGACAATAATTGTTTGCCTTGTAAAAAATAAAAATACACCCTTACAAAGAGAGAATGTCATGTACATCAATACCAGTTTTATTCCTAGCTCCCAAAGTACATTGTTATTATTTTGAGATTTTTTTGAATGACTTATTAATTTATCTATAGCATCATCAATTATTTTAGGCATATATACCCCAAAATAGTTAGATGCAATTATAAATAGCAATCCTAATAATAAATGCCATTTATATTTTAATAAGTACTTATTTAAATAAAAAAGTGATTTCAATTCGGTTCAAATATATAGACTAAAATCAAGCAATTATTTTTTTTTAATTTTTATATCATCAAAATATTATTTTTGTCAAATATTTATCATTATGTATAGATGAAAAAAAATCAATCAGAACATAGAAATAGCAATGCTATTGATTTCTTTAACATGAATCATGAGAAAATCCTTTTTTGTCAAGATCAAAAATCAGGACTAAAAGCAATTATTGCAGTACATAATACTGTTTGTGGACCAGCTTTAGGCGGGACAAGAATGTGGAGTTATAAATCTGATCAAGATGCTTTAGTAGATGTAATGAGACTTTCTAGAGGGATGACTTATAAAAATGCTATTTCTGGATTAAATCTGGGTGGAGGAAAAGCAGTTATAATTGGAGATTCACATTCTCAAAAATCTCCAGAACTATTTATGAAATTTGGAGAGTTTGTAGATTCACTATCAGGTTCTTACATAACTGCAGAAGATGTTGGTATCAATCCAGATGATATGCTTCAAGTTTCAAAAACCACACGACATGTTACAGGTTTACCAGGAAAAAAAGGAGATCCATCTCCCATAACTGCTTATGGCGTATACATGGGGATGAAAGCAGCATTAAAGTTTAAAAATGGTACAGAAAGTCTAAATGGTAAGAAAGTACTTGTTCAGGGAATCGGGCATGTAGGATTGTATTTAGTGGATTATTTAAATAAGGAGGGCGCTGAAATTATTATTTCTGATATTAACAAGAGTGCTATAGAGAATGTTGTAAAAAAATATAATTGTTCCGTTATAAAACCTAACGATATATATACTGCTGAAATGGATGTTTATGCACCATGTGCACTTGGAGCTACTGTAAATAACGAAACTATTGATAAGTTAAAATGTTCCATAATAGCTGGTGCTGCTAATAATCAGTTACTCGATGAAAAACAACACGGTCAACAATTATTTGATAAAGGAATTGTTTATGCACCTGACTATTTGATTAATGCTGGTGGAGTAATGAACTGTTATGCAGAGATTCACGGGATAAGTGATAAAAAAGTAATGGAAATGGCTGGAAATATATATCAAACTACTTTAGATATATTAAATAAGTCTCAAGATGAAAATATTTCTACTTCTTTAGCTGCTAATCGAATAGCAGAAAAGCGAATTAAAGAAGAATCTTTAAAGTCAAAATAGTGTTAAATAGAAGACATATAAGAATCAAAGTATTGCAAGCTTTTTATGCTTTTTCCCAGTCAAATAATGATGATTTAAAAAAGGGAATTAATGAGTTTAATCACAGCATCAAAAAAACTTATGATTTATATATTTATCTAATTCAAATTTTCATACCACTTAAAAGACATGCTGGAATTAAAATTGAAGAATCTAAAAGGTCATTTCTGGAGAAAGAAGATAGATTTTTCAGTAAATCTTTTATTGATAACAAAGTTATTCACCAAATAGAATCCTCAAAAGCACTGGAAAAAATAGTAAATGATTTAAAAATTAATTGGGTAGGAGATGTTGAAAATGATTTGGTTAAAAAGTTATTTAAAGCAGTGTATAATACAGAATCATTTAAGGAAATTCTTATTTCTGAAGACGATAGTTTTGAAAATCAAAAATACAGCCTAATTAAGTTATTTAAAGAAGAAATATGTAATTATGATTTGCTGCATCATTTTTTTGATGAAAAAAGCATTTATTGGCAAGATGATTTAGATCATGTTTCTTCAATGATTATTAAAACTTTGAAATCTATCAAAGAAAATGAAGATTTAGTTTTAATGCCTCTTTGGAAAGATGATGAAAAAGATTTTGCTTTAAACCTACTTTCAACAGCAATCACTAATAAAAATGAAATTGATAAGGTTTTGCAAAAGTATTCTAAGAACTGGGAAAGTGAAAGATTGGCCAAGATGGATTCTCTTTTGATGAATTTAGCAGTTACTGAAGCCAAAGAATTTTCTTCAATTCCACTTAAAGTGACACTTAATGAGTATATTGAAATATCAAAGTTTTATAGTACTCCAAAAAGTAATGGCTTTATAAATGGAGTTTTAGATAAAATTTTTGCTGATTTAAAAAAAGATGGAAAATTGACTAAAGTTGGTAGGGGATTAATCAATTAAATATGAAGATTTTTTATAAAATTATTATTTTTCTCATTTTTTTTAATTCATGTGTAAGTGATAAAATCAATAACTCTGTTATTATAACTGCTGACCTGATCGATCCAGAAAACCCACCTATAATTGATTTTGAAGAAACAACTTATCAGTTTGATACAGTTGCTTTAGGCTCAAAAGTGGAACACTCTTTTACCTTCACTAACAATGGTAAAACACCATTATTGATTAACTCTGTTAAAGCAGGTTGTGGTTGTACTGTGTTAAAAGGATGGCCTAAAACTCCAATTGAGCCCGGAGGAGTAGGTGAAATTCCAGTGGTTTTAAATACTAATCGGACTGGATATACTAAAAAATATATATCTATATTGGCTAATACTAGACCAGCTACAAATAAATTATATTTAGAAGGTTTTGTCGCTGGAATTTAAATTAAAATAAACAAATGAATAATATATTTTTTCTTCAAGCAACTACTGGAAATGATAACAGTGGAATGATGAACATTATCTTCTTATTGGTGATTTTTGTAATCTTTTATTTCTTTATGGTTAGACCTCAAAATAAGAAAAGAAAAGAACTCCAAAATATGCGAGAAAACTTAAAAAAGGGCCAAAGTATAGTTACTATTGGTGGAATTCATGGAAAAATTAGTGATGTTCATGAAAGTACCGTTACGCTAATTGTTGATTCTAATACTAGGATTAAGGTTGATAAGTCATCTGTTTCTATGGATTCCAGTACGAAATTGACTGAAGATAACAAACAGTAATAAAATGATTAAAGTTGGTTTAACTGGTGGTATTGGATCTGGTAAATCAACAGTTTCGAAAATATTAATCAGCAAAGGTTTTTCTGTCTATAATTCTGATAATAGAGCCAAATGGCTAATGAATAATGATGATAATTTAAAATCAAATATTATTTCAATTTTTGGTGACAAAGCCTATCTAAAAGGGTCTTTAAACAGAAAATATTTATCTGCCAAGGTTTTTAATGATTCATTAAAGTTGAAAGCATTAAATAATTTAGTTCATCCATTAGTTGCAATAGATTTTAAAAATTGGTTGATACATCAAAAATCTAAAGATTTTGTTTTTAAAGAGGCGGCAATTCTTATAGAAAGTGGAGCTTACAAAGAGATGGATAAAATTATAGTATTATCATGTCCAGAAAATATTAGACTAGAAAGAGTTTTAAAAAGAGACGGAAATAGTCCAGAATTAGTAAAAAAAAGAATGCAAAATCAAATAAGTGAGACTGAAAAAATAAATCATGCAGACTTTGTTATCAAAAATAATGGAAGCGAATCAGATTTAGTTTTGGAAGTTGAATTTGTAATTTCAGAGCTAAAAAACTTAAATAAATAAAGGGATAATTATCCCCAAAAAATATAGGCAATTACAATAGCAGCAATTATTCCAACAAAATCTGCAAATAATCCAGCTAAAATAGCATATCTGGTATTTTTAATTCCAACACATCCAAAGTAGACAGCTAGTACATAAAATGTAGTTTCTGTAGAACCTTGAAATGTTGATGTTAATCGCCCCACAAATGAATTGATTTCAGTGGCATTTTGCCCCCATGACTCTACCATCATCCCTCTGGCTCCTCCACCAGATAAAGGTTTCATAATAGCAGTTGGAAGGGCATCTACAAATCGAGTATCTTCAAAAAATAAACTAAAAAAACTGCTTAATCCACTAGTCATATAGTCCATAGCACCAGAAGTGGTAAATGCTCCCACAGCACAAAGCATGGCTATTAAGTAGGGAATAATTCGGATAGCAACATTAAAACCATCTTTTGCTCCTTCAATAAATTCCTCATAGATATTGATTTTTTTTCTTATTCCAAGTGAGATAAATCCTATGATAAATGAAAAAATAATAGCTCCAGAAGCAACAGAGGAAATAATTTCAATTTGATTTTTATGATGAAATAAATAAAAAACTAATAATCCCATTAAGGCAGTTGCTGAACCTAAATAAGCTAAAATTGTTTTTTGAAATAAATTAATCTTTTGGATAATAGAAACCAAGATTAGACCAGCTATAGTAGAGCAAAAAGTAGCAATTAAGATAGGGAGAAAGACATCTGTTGGATTTCCAATAATATTATTTTCTGCCATTGCGGAAGCTCTTAAAGCAATGATACTTGTTGGAATTAAAGTCAATCCCGAAGTGTTTAATACAAGAAATAATATTTGAGCGTTAGAAGCTTTTTCTTTGTGAGCATTTTCTTTTTGCAGTTCTTCCATAGCTTTTAGTCCAAGTGGAGTAGCTGCATTGTCAAGACCTAATACATTAGCTGAGATATTCATGATTATTGCTCCATGAGCTTTAGAATCTTTCGGTATTTCAGGAAATAATTTTTGAAATAAAGGGGCAAAAGCTCTAGATAATAAATTAATAGCCCCGCCTTTCTCTCCAATTCTCATAATACCTAGCCAAAGCGCCATTATCCCTGTTAAACCTATTGATAATTTAAAACCTAGTTCGGCACGCTCAAAAATTGAGTTGACAATTAGTGAGAAGATTTCAGGATTTCCTGTAAATGTTTTAAAAATTGCTACTAAAAATGCAACAATAAAGAAGCCAATCCAGATATAGTTTAATGTCATGTAAAATTATTTACAGTAATTTTTGTAAAAACTGATTTTTAAAATTATTAAATGTTTTGTTATTAAAACACAATTCTTAAATTTAGTTTTTCAAATGTATTATTATCACTATAATTTTAACATATGTTAAAATAAAAGTTGATTTTTTTTATTAGCTTAGTGTCTTATAAACACTATATATTTAATATAACTTCCTTATGCTCCTAAGAAAAAATTTATCTAATCTATTTTTATTATCCTTTCTAACTCTTTTTTCTTTAATCTTTACTGCACAATCTTCCGTTGTTACTGGTTTAGTTATTGATGAAAATAAAGAAGGTATGCCAGGTGTTACTGTTAAAATCGATGGGAAAAGTAGTGGAACTACGACTAATTTAGATGGTAAATATTCCATTAATATTGAAAATGATTCAGTAAGACTGATTTTCTCATTTATTGGTTATAGAGATCAAGCAGTTGATGTGAATGGCCAATCAAATATTGATATTCAATTGCAACTTGCTACTAAATCTTTAGATGAGGTTGTGGTAGTTGGTTATGGTAAAACTACAGTTAAAGAACTTACCGGGGCAACAGTTCAGGTAAAAGGGGAAAGTGTAGAAAGATTAAATATTCCTAGAATGGACCAAGCACTACAAGGGCAAGTTTCTGGAGTTACTATCAATACCAATTCTGGTTCACCAGGTGGTTCTTCAAGTATAAGAATAAGAGGGCTATCAACTTTTGGAGACAACGATCCATTAATTTTAGTTGATGGAGTAGTATATGATTCAGAAGGTTTAAATGCTCTTAATCCAGGGGATATTGAATCTATTAATGTATTAAAAGATGCAACTGCAGGAATTTATGGTGTTAGAGCGGCCAATGGAGTAATTATTATTGAGACTAAAAAAGGAAGAAAAGGATCCAAGCCTAAGTTTGAAGTGGGTTCTTACTTTGGAATACAAGAAACAACTAATAGTCTTGACTTATTAAATGCTGCAGAATATGCACTGATCAAAAATGAAATGTTTATAAGAGGAACGGGATCCCCTATTTTTAATAATACAGATTTAAAAATGGGTACCAATTGGCAGGATACTATTTTTCAATCCGCACCAATAGAGAGTTTTAATTTTGGTGTAACAGGAGGTGGAAAAACATCATCATTTTCAATTGGAGGAAATTATTTTTCTCAAGACGGAATAGTTGGAGGAAATAAATCAAGTTTTGATCGTTATAATGCAAGGGTAAATCTCGTCAACTCATTAACTGAGAAGTTGACTCTTCGAAGTGTGTTTTTATTCACACATGAACAAAGAAAAGCCCTTCCGGAAAATGGAATAGGATCGGTACTTTACAATACCATCAATGCTTTTCCAACTAGGCCAGTAAGAACCGCTGATGGCAATTATGAGTATTTGTTAGAAGTTAGTGATATTATCAATCCTGTTGCTCAAATTGAGAATACTCATAACCTTGCTAAGGTTAATAAATTGGTTGGAAAACAAGAATTTGAATATAAATTCAACGAAAGTTTATCATTTACTAATAGGTTAAGTTATAATTATGCGTCAGTAGACGATAAGTCTTTTTCTCCATTAGCTTGGTACGGAGCAGGTAAGTACGCTAATTCTGCCATTAATGCAGATTTAGATCCTGTTCAGGTAGAAATAGCTGAAGATGTATTCATTGAAAGAGGAGCCAGTGTTTTTGAGCAAAGAGCCACTTATCTAGATTTAAACTTTGAAAGTTTTTTAAATTATTCTAAGGTTTTTAATGATCACAATGTAAAAGCTACATTAGGAACATCTGTTTTTAGTAGGAGAGGAGATGTTTTGAATGGAACTGCTTTTAATATTCCCAATAATTCAATTGATTTTGCTGATATTTCAGCAAATATGGCTCAAAGTGGATATTTAAATAATACGGGATCATATGAGTTTGAAGAGCGGTTGTTGTCTAATTTTTTAAGAGCAGAGTATGGGTTTAAGTACAAATACATTTTTTCTGCAATAGTCAGAAGAGACGGTTCAAGTAAGTTTGGTCCCAATAATAGATTTGGTTATTTCCCCTCATTTTCAGGTGCTTGGATTATTTCAGATGAAAGTTTTTTCAATTTTAAACCACTAAGTTTTCTAAAACTTAGAACTAGTTATGGTATTTCTGGTAATGATCAAATTGCCAATTTTGCTTACAGGGCATTATTAAATGGTGAGGGTGTTTATGTATTCGACGACATTATTACGTCTGGTGTAGCCATTGGTACTGCTGCCAATCCAGATTTGAAATGGGAAACTACCAGACAGTTTAACTTGGGATTGGATTTTCAACTATTAAATGTTTTAGATATCACTGCAAATTATTTTATCAAAAACACTAATGACTTGCTATTTAGCCCTGATGTATCTGCCATTATTGGTTCATATGGACCAGGAGGATATCCTCCAATTATTAATGCTGGAGATGTTTCCAATAAGGGCTTTGAATTTGAAATGGCTTATGCTACTGACCCCAACAAAAGATTAGGAATGAATGTTAATTTTAATTTCACTTATATTGATAACGAAGTTAAATCTGTTCCAGATGGAGTAGATTTTCTGCCAGGTGCTGGATTTGGTGTTGGAGGTAATACTGCCACAAGATTTGAGGTTGGTTTCCCTATTGGATATTTCATTGGATATCAAACAGATGGTATTTTTCAAAGTCAAGAAGAGATTGATAACGCAACTGTTACTCAAGCAGGTGCTCAAGTTGGAGATTTAAAATTTGTTGACCAGGATGGAGACGGTGAGATCAATTTTAGCAATAATACTGATAAAACAATGCTTGGTTCTCCAATTCCTAAGTTTATGTTTGGTTCGGTTTTAGGTTTTAACATTTTTGGAATTGATATTTCCACTAATTTATATGCGGCATTAGGACATAAAATTGTAAGAAATTATGAAAGACAACAACCTTATGCTAACCAACTAGGATATGTGATGGATAGATGGACTGTTGATAACCCCTCTAATGAAAATCCTAGGGTTACTACATCATTAAATAGAAACGGTGTTTTTTCTGATTATTTTGTTGAAGATGGTTCCTATTTAAGAATAAGAAATGTTCAGATAGGCTATGTGCTTCCAAAGTTAATTAGTGAAAAATTTGGATCTGATTATGTGAGATTTTATATATCTGCTAACAACTTATTTACCATTACCAATTATATGGGTTATGACCCAGATATAGGAGCAGCTCAAGGGGCTTTATCAAATGGTATTGATTATGGATTTTATCCTCAGGCAAGAACTATTATGGGTGGTGTAAACATTAAATTTTAATATTATGAAAAAAGCGATAAATATATTTTCTATTATTCTTTCACTTTCAGTACTTTCTATTGGTTGTAGTAAGTTTTTAGAATTAGATCCTCCTTATACACAAGATGCTGAAAACTTTTTCTTAAATGAAGCGGATTATTTAAGAGCGCTTACTGGAGCATATGATTTATTACAAGGAATGTTTGTTTCCTATTGGATTGGAGATATAGCTTCTGATAATTGTATTGCTGGTGGCGAAAGTGCTACGGATACAGAGGGTCTACATCAAATTGAGGCCATGACACACGGAGCATTTAATGATGAGCTTAGGAGTATTATGAGATTTAATTATTGTGGAATTGCAAGGTGTAATTTTTTGTTAGAACCTAAAGAAAATGAGATTGATTTCCCATCTAAAGCAACCATTCTTGCTGAGGCAAAGTTTTTACGTGCTTTTTATTATTTTGAATTGGTTAAGTTTTTTGGAGACATTCCTTTGGTAATCGATGAAAGATTAGGAGTACAACAAATTCAACAGTTAGAAAGAACACCTGCCAGTGAAGTTTATTCACAAATTGAAAAAGATTTAAATGATGCTATTGCTATCTTATCTTATAAGTCTGAATCTACTCATTCTGGTATTAAGGGAAGAGTTGATAAAGGAGCTGCATTGGGGTTATTAGGAAAAGTTTATTTATATCAAGAAAATTGGTCAGCAGCTAGTCAAACTTTCAATACTTTAATCAATTCTGGTAACTATGCTTTGGCCTCAGATTATAATACCATGTTTCTAAAAGAAAATGAAAATAATAGTGAGACAATTTTTGACGTTGAATATTCTGATCAAGAGGGGGGTAGTTATGGATGTTTAATTTGTTTAGAAGGTAATTTAACAGTAGGATATCAAGGTATAAGACAATACGATGGACCAAGCTATGGAGACGGAAATAGTTACAATTTGCCTACACAAGATTTATTTAACTCTTTTGAAAATTATGATCCAAGAAGAGAAGCAACTTGTTTAAACATTGATGATTTTATTGCTAATAATTCTGTGGGAACTACTTATGGAATTGGAGCAGGTGGACATACTGGTTTTTACAATCATAAATATATGAAGTCTAGAGATGAGATGTTGAATGGTATTCCTGATAATGATTTGACCTCTGGAGTTAACTACAGAGTTATTAGATATGCTGATATACTTTTAATGGCTGCAGAAGCTTTAAATCAAAGCGGAGATGACGCAACTGCTTTAACTTATTTAAACCTAGTAAGGTCAAGAGTTGGATTGTTTCAAAAAACATCCTCTGGTACTGTTCTTTATGAAGATATATTGAAAGAAAGAAGATCCGAGCTTTCTTGTGAAGGACATCGTTTTTTTGATTTGGTTAGAACAGGAAAAGCTGCAATTGAAATAACTAACTTTGTAACAGGTAAACATGAATTATTTCCAATTCCTCAGGATGAAATTGATTTAGCGGGAGGTAATTGGTCTCAAAACCCAGGATATTAAAATATAAATATGAAATTAATGAATTATAAAAAAATAATATTGTTTTCGATTCCACTTATGTTTGTTTTAAGTTGTGGAAAAAAAGGATGTACTGATCCAGTTGCTCATAATTTCGATCCTTCAGCTACAAAAGATGATGGAACTTGTTTTTATGGTCTTAATGAATCTTCTGCTTCTTTTACGTTTACTCCTACTAGTAATCCAAATGTGATAGTTTTCACTGCCAATAATCCAGATGTGGAATGTTCTTGGGATTTTGGAAATGGAACATCAGGAAGCGGAGTTGTAGATACTGCAGAATATCCTTTTGCAGGAAATTTTACCGTCACTTTATCTATATTTAATTCTCAAGGGGATGCTTCAAGTTCTCAGTCAATTGAAATTATAAATAACGATATCAGCTTATTTGACAATCCTTTACATTTAACCTTAACTGGTGGTATCAATGGCCCTGGCTATAGAACTTGGCATATCGATTCAGCATGTGAATATCATTTTGGTGTTGGTCCTCCCGAGGGTTCAACGCCTGATTGGTGGCATGCTTCTGGAAATGAAAAACCTGGTGTTGGATTATATGATGATAGATTTACTTTCCATTTAGTGGGTTATAAATACGATTTATTGACTAATGGAGATATTTATGTTCATAATACCATTGGAAGTACTTTTCCAGGTGCTTTCGAGAATTTATATGACTGGACAGCTCCTTTCGACGACATGCCAAATGAAAGTTGGGATTTAACTATCGACTCTGTTTTAACATTGTCTAATGGTGCTCCAATGGGTTTCTATACTGGGGTTAGTGAATTTGAAATTACTCAGTTAAATGATACTTCTATGATAGTGAAATATGGTCATCATGATGGAACATTGGCTTGGTTTGCAAGATATGTCCCTGAAGGATTTGTTACAACTTGTCCATAGTTATTTATAAATATGAAAAGAAATATTTTTTTATTCTGCCTTCTATTACTAACAACTCTTTTTATTAAATGTGAAAAGGGTTGTACTGATCCAAATGCAGAAAATTATAATCCAGATGCTAAAAAAGACAATGGATCTTGCTATTATATTGATCTACCTTCGAATCTTAATTATACTATAACCAATGCGGCAAATAGTGGATTGGTTGAAGTAGCAGCAACTGCTGCTAATGAAAATTTTTTCACTTTTGTCTTTTTAGACGGTACAGATTCCACTATTATCACTTCTGTTGATGGTCAAGCAAGTTATTCTTATTTTACATCAGGTACTTACGCCATTAAAATAAGAGCAAATTTAAGTACTTCTCAATTCATAGAAGTTATTGATAGTGTATCTGTGTCTTTTAATTCCGGAGGAGTAAATAATACAGGTTATACCACCCCTTTAAATTATCCAAATTACACATTGACATGGCAAGATGAGTTTAATGGAACTAGTTTGTCTTCTGATTGGATTCACGAAATTGGAAATGGTTCTTGGGGATGGGGAAATAATGAGTTACAGTATTACAGACAACAAAATACTACAGTAGAGAATGGTTATTTAACCATAAGGGCTAAACAAGAAAATTATGGTGGTTTTAATTATACATCTTCAAGAATAAAAACTCAGGGAAATATCTTTCACACCTATGGTAGAATTGATATTAGAGCTAAACTTCCATATGGACAAGGGCTTTGGCCAGCTTTGTGGATGTTAGGAGAAAATTTTTCATCTACTGGGTGGCCAAGCTGTGGTGAAATTGATATCATGGAAATGATAGGAGGAAATGGGTGGAACGATAGAACAGTCCATGGAACAGTCCATTGGGAAGATAATGGTCATGCATCATATGGAGGTCATAATACTTTAAGTTCTGGAAAGTTGGCTGACGAATTTCATGTTTTCTCAATTATATGGAGTCCTGGTTCAATTAAGTGGCTTAGAGATGATATTCAATATCATATTATTGATATAAATAATCTAAGTGCTTTCCATAATAACTTCTTTTTTATTTTTAATGTTGCAGTTGGTGGTAATTGGCCGGGTAGTCCAGATGGTTCAACTATTTTTCCTCAGACTATGATTGTAGATTACGTTAGAGTTTTTCAATAAAATATATATGAAACATAATAAATTATTAATTCTATTTTTTGCTGTTTTATTAATGGCTTCTTCTTGTAAAGAAAGTAACTTTAAAAAGACCTCTGAACTTAGTTTAATCGATACAAAAGTTGATTCTGTTCTTTCTTTAATGACACTTAAAGAAAAAATAGGTCAAATGACCCAAATTAATTTAACTGTAATTGCAAAAGGTCCTAATAAATGGGCTTCATATGATACTATGGAAATTGATTTTCAAAAGGCTAAAAAAGCCATTGTTGATTACCACGTTGGTTCTGTACTCAATACAATAAATAATCTTGCTCAAACCCCTGAAACTTGGTTTGAAAATATTTCAGATATTCAAAAGTTTGCTATTGACAGTACAGCAATCAAAATCCCAGTTATTTATGGAATAGATGCTATTCACGGCGCTACTTATACTGATGGAGCTACCATGTTCCCTCAGCAAATTTCAACAGCAGCAACTTGGAATCCCCAACATGCTTACAACATGGCTTTGGTTTGTGCCTATGAGACTAGAGCATCTTCTATTCCATGGAACTTTTCTCCAGTATTAGATTTAGGTATCGATCCTAGATTTCCAAGACAATTTGAAACTTTTGGGGAAGACCCTTTATTGGTTACAGAATTTGGAAAAGCCATGATAGCAGGTT
>NYYE01000043.1 GCA_002686655.1 Crocinitomicaceae bacterium
ACAGCCTGTATTGGTGGTGATAGTATTACAGTAACTGTGGATGTAGGATCTATAGATGCTGGAAATGATACTACGATTTGTTATGGTGATACTGTTCAATTAAATGCAATTGGAACAGGTACTAACTATTCATGGACACCAGCAACTAATATTTCTCAAGTTAATATTGCTAATCCTCAAGTATGGCCTAGTATAACTACTAAATATAAAGTTCAATACACATCATCAAATAATTGTCAAGCTGAAGATTCAATAGTTGTTTTTGCAAATCCAACTCCAGGAAATAATCCTAATTTTATTCTTAATGGAAGTGCAAATGCATTAGGTAACAATACTTACCAAATGACGACTACCATTAACAATGATTTTGCATCCATATGGAATAGCTCAATGGTTAATTTAAATCAGTCGTTTCAAATTGATGCAGAATTAAATTTTGGAACAAAAGATGCTACTGGGGCTGATGGTATGGCTTTTGTATTACAACAAACAAGTAACACTTATACCCCTACAGGAGCTAATGCAGATTTTGCAATTATAAACCCATCATTAATTGTAGAATTTGATACTTGGAATAATGCAAATTATAGCGATATTAATGATGACCATATTGCAATTTTAAAAGATGGTTCATCCAATCACAGTGTAAATAGCATTGTAAGTCCTATTTCATTAGGAAATATTGAAGATGGCGCTTGGCACACAGTAACTTTTAATTGGGATCCAGTTTCTCAAAATTTTATTGTTGATTTTGATGGTGTTCAAGTAGTTAATTTAAATTATGATATTGTTCAAAATATTTTCAATAATAATTCCGCAGTTTATTGGGGATTTACAGCAACAACAGGTGGAAGCAATAATAATCAAAGCGTTAGATTTACTAATACTTCAACATTTAGCCCCATAAATGATTTAGTGATATGTGAAAACGATACTGTTACAATAAATTCTCCAGTCACCACAAATACTTACTTATGGTCTCCAGATACTTTTATTGATAATAATACTTCTGCCACACCAAATTTTAATCCAACTACAACAACAACATATAACTTTACTGGTACTAATGGCTTTGGTTGCTTTGTTAAAGATACATTTCAAATTACAGTTAATGATCTTCCTACAGTAAATGCTGGAAATGATCAAGATATTTGTGAAGGAGACTCCATTACATTAAATGCTTCTGGAAATGCTGCCACATTTAATTGGGATAATAACATAATTGATGGACAAATATTTCAAGTAAATAATACCACCAATTATATATTAACAGGAACTTCTTTAAATGGCTGTATTAATTCCGATACAGTATTGATTAATGCTTTAACTTCTCCTTCAACCAATGCTGGTAATGACATCAACTTGTGTATTAATGATTCAGTCCAATTACAAGCCTCTGGAGCTGATACTTATTTATGGTCTCCAAGTATCTTTTTAAGTGCTGATAACATTTCTAATCCTTGGGCAACTCCAACGGCTCAAACAACTTATTTATTAACCGGAACATTGACTAATGGATGTGTTAAAGTTGACACCCTTAACATTGACGTTAATCCACTTCCTACACTTTCTACTTCAAACGATACTACAATTTGCGAAGGAGATACTATTCAAATTGAAGCATTTGGAGGGAATTTATATTCATGGATTAATACTAATAATATTTCTAATGTTAACATCAGCAACCCTCAGGTTTGGCCAGCTTCAACAACTACTTTTAAGGTATTAGCAAGTGATATAAATACTTGTTTAGACACAGCAGAAATAACCATAACAGTAAATCCTAAACCTGTTATAGATGCTGGTAGCGATCAAAATATTTGTTTCGGAGATTCAACTTCCTTAAATGCTGCTGGTAATGCAATTTCATATTCATGGAATAGTGGTGTAATTGATGGAGTTGATTTCCAAGTAATTTCAACTGATAGTTATGTACTTACAGGTTTGGATAACAATAACTGCTCAAATACTGATACAATAATTATAAACTCTCTTGATTTACCCACGGTAGACGCTGGAATAGATGAAACAATTTGTATAGGAGACTCTGTTCAATTGAATGCTATAGGAGCTGACTCATATATTTGGTCTCCTAATACAAGTATTTCAGATAACTCGATATTTAACCCAATAGTTTTTCCATCAAACTTAACTAATTATATTGTCACTGGAACTGACACTAATAATTGTTTAAACGTAGACACATTAAAGGTTAATGTTAATTTACTTCCTACACTTACCACATCAAATGATACAACAATATGTGAAGGTGATACTATACAAATAGAAGCATTTGGAGGGAATATATATACTTGGCTTACTACAGATTCAATAAATGAATTAACAATTAGCAATCCATTAGTATGGCCAACTTCAAATACATTGTATTCTGTTTTAGTTAGTGATAGTAATTCCTGTAAAGACACAACTGAAGTTTTAATTTCTGTTAATCCAAAACCAACAATTGATGCTGGAAATGATCAAGATATTTGTTTTGGTGATTCAACTTCTTTGAATGCTTCTGGAAGCTCTATATCTTACATTTGGAGTAACGGTCTTCCAGATGGGACCCAATTTGAAATTACAACTACTTTGGACTATATAGTTACTGGAACAGATATTAATTCTTGTTCTAACTCTGATACGGTAACCATAAATGTCTTAGACCTTCCCTTAATAGATGCTGGTCAAGATGAAACAATATGCTTAGGAGATTCTGTACAATTATTTGCAACTGGAGGAATATCTTATCAATGGAGTCCAAATAATAATATTAACAATAATAATATTTCAAATCCAGTTGTTTTTCCTTCAGGCTTAACAAACTATATTGTTTTTGGAACTGATTTAAATAATTGTGTTAATGCAGATACTTTAATAGTTAATATAAATGAACTACCTAATATTGTCACATCAAATGATACTTCGATTTGTTATGGTGACAGCATCATTATTTATGCAAGTGGTGGAGTCTCATATCAATGGTTAAACTCAGATTCTATCAATAATATCAATTTATCTAGCCCAGAAATCTGGCCAGCTAATACATCAACTTATTCAGTAATAGTGACTGGAAGTAATTCTTGTATTGACACTTCTGAAATCAATATACAGGTGAATAATTTACCAATTCTAAATGCAGGAATAGATCAAGCAATATGTAAAGGTGATACTGCTCAAATAAATGTAACAGGTGCTGTTAATTATCAGTGGAGTCCAAATATGAATATATCTTCTACCATTTCTAACACAATTGAAGCTTGGCCTCAAGACACTATCACTTATATTGTTACAGGAATTGATGCTAACTTTTGCTTTAACTCAGATACTGTAAACATTAATGTTTGGAATTTACCTAATGCAGATGCAGGAACAGATTTATGGATTTGCCCAGGTGGTTCTGTTAATTTAAGTGCTAGTGGAGGAGTGCAATATCTATGGGCTCCAGATTCCACTTTAACAGTGAATAACATCGCTAATCCATCAGCAAGTCCAGTTGATGATGAAACCTACACTGTAACGGTTACGGATATAAATAACTGTATTAATTACGACACTTTATTTCTTAAAGTTAATCCAAATGTCCCAACAGATGCCGGGGAAGACACACTAACAATTTGTGGTTCAACTAGCGTTACATTAGGAGGAAATCCAACGTCTCCTTCTGGTTCTAACTTTCTTTGGACATCAATATCCCCTTTAACTGGATCAAATACTTCCAATCCTATAGCTCAGCCCATAGTTCCGTCTTGGTTTATTGTAGAGACCACTAACGATACATGTACAGGAATAGATTCAGTATATGTAGATTTCTTTGGAGATGTAATTGGAAACTCTTCAAATGACACTTCTATTTGTTATGGTGAAAGTACATCTTTAAATGCTTCCGGAGGAAGTTCTTATTCATGGTTACCATTAACAAATTCTCTAGGTGATACCATTTTAATTAATGATTCTTCATCAAACCCTATAGTTTCCCCACTAGAAACTACTACTTTCATAGTATCTATATTTGATACTAATGGTTGTTCCATAGTTGACTCTACCATCATCAATATCAAACCATTGCCTACTTTTGATTTAGGCCAAGATTTATACTATTGTTTATATGATAGTATTGAACTTACATCACCAACTGACCAAAATTATACCTACTCATGGTCTCCTAATTATTCAATATCTAATGTTGCTAATTATAATCCTACAGTATTTTCTCAAATTGACACTATTTATACCTTAGCTCTAACAGACACTCTGAGCTGTACTAATTATGATTCAATTGGAGTAATTATCAACAGTCTCCCAATAGTGAATATTAATGCTGCTGATTCTATTTGTTCTGGAGATTCTACTATTTTAACAGCATCTGGATCAGCCTTAGTTACGGATTATAGTTGGGTTCCTGGACTTTATGTATCTAATGATTCAATATATAATCCAATGGCCACACCTATCACTAGCACTTATTATTTTGTTACTGCAACTGATACAAATAATTGTTCAAATGTAGACTCAATTTTTCTTAATGTTCTAGACCTCCCTTTAGCTAATGCGGGTAATGATACAGCAATATGTCCTGGATTAACTCTTCAGTTAAATGGTTCAGGAGGTAATGTTCCGGAATGGGATAATGCTTTAACGCTATCAAATACAAATATTTATAATCCTGTTGCATCCCCTAACTCATTAACCAATTATGTATTGAAAGTGACAGATGGTTTTGGTTGTATTAATTTTGATACCATCTTGGTAGATGTATTTGCCAATGCAGTTGCCAATGCTGGAAATGATATAGATACCTGTGCTAATATTCCTGTCCAACTACTTGCATCGGGGGGAATTAGCTATCTATGGAATGATAGTGTTTACCTTAATAGGAGGAATGTAGCCAATCCTTTAGCATTCCCAGATAATGACATAGAATTTATAGTTCAAGTAACAGACAGCAATGGTTGTATTGATTCTGATACAATGAATGTTTATATATTCCTTGCTAATACGTCAAACGATACTGTCATTTGTAAAGATGATAGTTTTCAAGCTAATATTTATGGAGACATACCAAGTTCTATAAATTGGTCTCCTACAAATGGTGTTTCTGATCCAGTTATTGGGAACCCCGTACTCTCTCCTATTCAAAGTACAACCTATCTAGTTAGTCTAAGTAATAGTGGTGGTTGTACCATAGTGGATACATTAACAGTTGAAGTTCCCGAAATAGAAGCTACTTTTGATACCATAATAAATGCTGGGTGTGATGGAGTTGAGATAGGTTATTATAATACTTCTGATTCTGAACTTAGTTTTTATTGGTTATTTAGTGACTCTGATAGTTCTATGAATAACGAAATTGTAAAAACTTTCTCGTTTGGTTCAGATTACTCTGGGACCTTATTTGTACAAGATTCAAACGGATGTATAGAAAACTTGACTTACAGTGGAGACGCATTAACATTTGATGATTATTTCACTATAAACGAGCCTAATGTGTTTACTCCAAATGGTGATAACATGAATGATGAATTTATTATTGAAATACCAGAAAAAGTTGAAGAATGTGCAGAACTAACAATCTATAATAGATGGGGACAAATACAGTATTTTTCAACTGGAAATGATTTAAGGTGGGATGGGAGAAATAATGTTGGAAGTAAAGCACCATCTGGAACTTATTTTTATACACTTTCCATAAAAGACAAAAAATTTCCAGGTACTCTAAATTTACTTAGATAGTAAACTTTATTAAAATCGAATTAAATAACTTTATTATTATTGACTTCAATTAATAACAATATGAGTATTTTTTTGAATTTTAAACTTTATTCAATAATAATACTTTCAATTATATTTATTTCACCAATAATGGGACAAAGTGAATATAAAATTTTTGGTCATAGAGGCTGTAGAGGGCTTTATCCTGAAAATACAATTGTAGGTTTTCAGAAAGCCATTCAGATGGGAGTTGATGGAATAGAATTTGATGTAGTAGTAAATAAAAATTTACAACTAGTTATATCTCATGAACCATATATTGACACTAGTTATTGCATTTCAAATCTTAATCAAAAGCATTCTCTAAACATCTTTGAAATGGAATTAGATGAAATTAAAAAAATAGATTGTGGCAGCAAATACATCGATAAATTTCCCAACCAGATTAAAAAAAAAGAACAAAAACCAACATTTGAAGAACTTGAAAAAAAATTAGAAAATTATAAAGGGGATTTATTATTTGAAATTAAATGCCATCCTGATTATTTGAATAAATATTTTCCAGACTATCCAACCTATGCAAAAATAATTGTTGATGAAACTAAAGATAGTCCATTATTAAAAAATATTATTTTTATGTCATTTGATTGGAGAATATTGAACGAAATTTATAAAATAAATTCTAATTCAAAATATATTTTTCTATCTCAAAAAATTGATTTTAAAAAAGAGTTAGATTTTTTAACTTTTAAGCCTTTTGCCTTAGGATTAAACCATAAAATTATTTCCAAATCAATCATTGATTCGGCACATAATCAAAACCAGTTAGTATACGCTTGGACTGTGAATTCAGTAGAAATTTTCAAAAAACTAATTGAAATTAATGCTGATGGTTTTATTACAGATTATCCTGATAAAATTAAAAAGTAACCTCTATCAAGTCTTGAGTACTTACATACAACAAGTATGCAGATACATTTTTATAACCACATAACCTGATATTATTTAAATAGTTTCTTACTTGAGCAACATCATCTTTTCCCTGAGAGGTTTTATAATCTACAATAATAGCTTTATCTCCACTTAGCATCAATCTATCTAAACGGAGTATATTATTATCTTTAGATCTTATATCCTTCTCGTTATATATTTGCTGATTACTGTCGAAAATAAAATTTAACGATTGATTGGATTCTATTTTTTCTAAATATTCTTTAGTTTTTGAGATGTAACTTTCATCCAATATTGAAATATTTTTCTTTTCTTCTAAGTAATCATACCCAACAGAAAAATCACTATAAACTTTACTTATAACATCGTGAAAAAAGGTGCCGAAATTTAAAGGGGAAGGAAATTTTAAATGTTTGCCTATCGTTATTGATTTAGCTATTTGAGAAGATTTGATTAAATGAAAAACCTCTTTAGAATTGGATTTTTTCCAAATAATATCACTTGCCATTTCATTTGGATCATCAAAAAGTAAAGCATTAGTCTCGGAATTATAATTCTTATTATTTTTAATACATGACACAAATTGTTTAGGAAAATCATTCTTTTTTTCATTATCTATAAATGAAATATATAGCTGGTCAATAGCCCTTGTAAAGGCCACGTAATATAAATTTAAGGTGTCCAGTAAAACTTCTTCTTGTTCCTTAACATACAAGTATTCTTTATCTAAATGTATTAAGCTTTTACTAGACATTTCCCCAATAAATAAATCTAAATTTCTATTTTCTATACTTACATCGTGAACCCATGTATAAGGAGAGTCTAAATTGTTTTTAGTATCCCAATTGGTAAAAGGTATTATAACGACAGGAAACTCTAAACCTTTTGATTTATGTATGGTTAGAATTTGAATGGCATTTTTTGGAGCATTCTCAACTGTTAATTTTTTGGACTTTTCATCGTAATATTCAAGAAGTTCAATCATATTAAAATTATCATTTAATAGTAATTGATTACTCAAATCAATGAAGAAATCTATAAAAGGATCATTAGTATTAATGTGTAAAAAATTAATGGCAAAACTAAGCTTTTGAAAATCGTATAAATTCAAATAATATTTAAAGTCAATATTTTTTAAATTATACTTTATTGTCTCTAAAAGTTTAGGGTCATTTGATAGTTGAACACTTAAAAAATGATGTAGAATTCTAAGATTTCTTTCATTATTAGACTCTAGATATTTAAGAAATGAATATAAAATTTTATAAGAAATGGAAGAGTCTAGAAATAAACAATCTTCAGAAATAAAAGATTTATCAATGTCTAATAAGCTATTTACAATACTTAAGCCATCTTTTTTCGATCTTACCAATATACATATATCTTTAAGTTGATATCCTTTACTTTCAGCATTTGAAATATTTGTTTTTAAAAACCCAGTTAAATCAAAATTAGATTTTTCTGAAACTTTAATATCGACTAACCCTAAGTAATCACGTTGGTGATTTTGTGATAGTCCGCTATATGCATTACAGATATTTTCAAAGTCGTTATTTTTAATGATTTCTTTAAATATCCAATTATTAAATTCAACTATATTAATTGAAGATCTCCAATTATTTTCAAGTGATTTTTCTTCGAAAGACCCTTTAAACAACGACTCATAAATAGGTTTAAGACTGGAGTCTGTAATATTTGGCAGGCTAATAAATTGATTAACATTTCCATTTCTCCATCGATAAATTGCTTGCTTAGCATCTCCAACAATTAAGTTTTGTCCACCAACAGATAGAGACTCGTGAACCAAGGGGATTAGATTATTCCACTGTAAAGAAGAGGTGTCCTGAAATTCATCAATTAGAACATATTTATATCTACTGCCAATCTTTTCAAATATAAAACCAGCAGGTTCATTTTTTATAATATCACTTACTAAATCATTAAAATCTGAAATAAGAATTGCATTTTGAAAACTTTTTTCTTTAGTAATTCTATCCATTAAGGACTGAACCATAGAAAATGGTATAATAAATTTGTGAACTTCTAAAAGTTTAAGCCAGTTAGTAACTTCTTTTATAATGATTTTGATATTCTGTATAATTTCTTCCCTGACAGAGTTTATCTTTAAAAGTTCTTCTTTTTTTAAAGTCTTTTTAAACCATTGATCCTTTTCAATCCAATTATTCCACTTATCCAATTCTTTATAACTTAATTTAGGTAATAATTTATAGGCCTGGTAAATTGTTTTAATTCGTCCATAACTCATCCAAGAATCTTGAATTTCAAACTCATTAAGCAGGCTAAGACCAGAAAGTCCTATTTCTTTTAATCTTTGCTCTTTTTTTCTTAACTTATTAAATAAGTAATTTCTTAATTCATTTATTTCCTCAGCTTTCATAGAATTTTGAAAACTGTAATTAGATTGAAGTATGATATTTTTAAATTTATTTAATTGTCTTTCAATATTATTTTTTAATCCTAATTGTATAGATTGATCAATAACATTTTCTAATATCTCCAACTGATTCTTATTTTTAGAGACTTCATTTATGTATTCAGAAATAACTTCTTCTATAAATTCATTTTCTTCCAAAATTATATTGTAAGAATTTGAAATTCCTAACTCTTTGGAAAATGATCTAATAACCCTGTTAGTAAATTTATCAATGGTCATTAAATTAAAATCTTTGTAGTTGTGTAATATTTTTTCACTTATTAACCTTGCTCTTTTTATAAGGTGATTAAGCTCTAAATTATTTTCTTTAGAAATTTCGATAGCTAATTTGTTTTTATCTCCCTGAAGAGATATCTCATCAAGAGCATCAAGTACTCTTTTTTTCATTTCAGCTGCAGCCTTATTAGTGAAAGTAATGGCTAAGATTTGTTGGAACCCAGAATCGGAAGGTATTTGAAATAATAATGTTAGATAAGTCTTTACAAGAGTGTAGGTTTTTCCGGAGCCAGCTGAAGATCTATATACTAAAAGTTTCTGCATATTTTAAATTAGACAGATTTTAATGACTCTTTGTTTTGAAGAGTAATTAATGTGATTTCTGGATAAATACCCACCCTACCAGGATAAGCTAAAAAACCAAAACCTCTATTAACATTAATTACTTTATTTAATTCTTGGTAAATACCCGCCCAGTGTTTGTACCTATATTTTGCTGGGCTCCATTTAATAATGCCTGGTATTTCTATTCCAAATTGCATTCCATGAGTGTGGCCTGAAAGGGTTAAATCAATATGTTGTTTATGAGGAAGCACTTTTTCCTTCCAATGAGTAGGGTCATGAGACATTAAAATTTTAAAATCATCAGATCTTGTATTTGCTAAAGCTAAATCTAAATTGCCTTTTTGCTTAAATCCACTACCCCAATTTTCAACTCCTAATAAATCAATAGTTGATTGGTTTACCTTAATTTGTTCAGATGCATTATTTAACATCTTAAAGCCCATTTCATTTTGAAGAGCAATTAATTTTTTAAAATTATTTACTTTTTCTTCATCGCTATTCCAAGAAGTATAATCGCCATAATCATGATTACCTAAAACTGCATATTTTCCATAAGGGGCATTTAATGAAGAAATAAGCGATTTCCATGGTAAAATTTCATCAGCTATATTATTGACCATGTCTCCAGTAAATAGAATAATATCAGGTTCTTGCTTATTAATTAAATCAATACCATAAGTCAGCTTTTCTTTATTATCAAAACTGCCGCAATGGAAATCTGAAATATGAACAATTTTAAATCCATTAAAATCTTTAGGGAGTCTATTAAAAGAGAGTTGATGTTTAATTACTTTATAATTATATTTCCCTCTTAACATTCCCAAAAACAAAGCACTTGCTGGAATACTAGCTAATAAAATTGAAAGTTGAGATATGAAAAGTCTTCTTTGAGGAATATAACTTAATGAATCTGTAATTCCATTATTAAAAATACGATAAATCCATACTGGTAGTCGAATAATATCTTCAAAAACTAAAAAAGCTATTACAGAGATTTGAAAAATTACAGAAACCATTACTAATCCTAAGGAGTAGAAAAAATAAACAGAAAATGTTTTTAAAATTATTTGAATTACAAAATTCATAATGATCAATAAGTTAATCAATAGATAGGTGTAATAAATCCAAGGATTTTTAGTTATCGTTTTAACAGCTATAGACGAATACCAATTAAATCCAATTACAATCAAAATGAAGAAAACCCACCTAAATAACATATCTGATAAATTTAAACAAATCTTTATCTTTTTTTAAAATAACTTAATTTAGATTATATTAATAATTGACCTATAACTTAATATTTAAATTATCGTATGTATTTAAATACTAAAAAAATGAAAAATATTTTTAAAAGAATATTATCAGCGATAGTTGTATTAAATTTTGCAATATCATGCCAAGAAGGTTGTCTAGATCCAAATGCACTTAATTATAATTCTAGTGCTAGAAAATCAAACGATGAGTTATGCGAATACGATACAAATAATAAAGAATTTCTATTTCTTGAAACACACCATAAATTTGATAATCTAGATTTTAATTTAGATTCCATTTATTTTGATGATTTTGGAACTATGATTAAATTTAATAGAGCTGCTTTTTATGTATCAAAAAACTGTTTTTATAATTCAAATAATCTATGCTTTGACGATACTGTAAATTACTTATTGGTAGATCCCAGTATTACTAATTATAATATTGGATACCTAGAAAAAGATATAGAAAATATTTCCATTGAATTTCAGGTAGGAGTTGATTCAATTTCAAATCATATTGACCCTGCTATATACAATAGTAATCATCCATTGTCTTATCAGTCTCCTAGTATGCATTGGCAAATGGGAAATAGTTCACAAGATTGGAGTTATTTATTTATAGTTGCAGAAGGAATGGCAGACTTAAATTCCAACGGAATATTTGAATCAGGTGAAATATTTGTTTTTCATATTGGAGGAGATCCATTTAGATGTAATAATCACATCGTTAATTGCGATGTACATCAAATAAATGATGAATTAAAAGTTAAAGTAAATATAAATTGGGCAGATATTATTGATGATTTAGATATTAAAAACTCCAATTTTACTCATACTATGGATAATATTCCTTTAGCTCAAAAAATAAGCGATAATTGCGGAAATTTAATTTCTGAACATTTATAAAATTTTTATATGTGTCAACTAATTATTAAATCTTTTTTTGTGCTTTTGTTTGTCTTTTTTATTAGTTGTCAAAAACAAATTGAAGTTGATTCATCGTCATACCAACCTACCCCTTTGATTATTGATATACCTAGTAATTTTCCATCAATAGAACATCCAGAAGATAATCCTTTGACTGAAGAAGGTGTTAGACTTGGGAGACACTTATTTTGGGAAACTAAATTAAGTGGTGATAATAGTATGTCTTGCGCAACATGTCATTCTCCACAATATGCATTTTCTGAGCCCTACAATGTAAGTGTTGGTATTCATGGTGATTCTGGTACAAGAAACGCTATGGTACTGCAGAATTTAGCTTGGTCAAACGATTTTTTTTGGGATGGAAGGTTATCATCTTTGGAAGAACAAATTTTAATTCCCGTACTTGATAGTACAGAAATGGATGAAACTTGGGAAAATTTTTTAAATGAAATTAAATATGATAACAAATATAGAGAACTATTTTATAAAGCTTTTGGAATTCTCAACCCAGACTCTACTCATGCAGCCAAAGCACTTGCTCAGTTTGTAAGAACAATGGTTTCAACTAACTCAAAATTTGATAAATTTTTAAGACAAGAATTATCCTTATCTCAAGAAGAAAGTGCAGGATACGCCTCTTTTAATGACTTAAATGGTGGGGACTGTTTCCATTGTCATGGTGGAATATTAGGCACTGATAATTCCTATAAAAATAATGGTTTAGATGAATTTCCTATAGATTCTGGTAGAGGTCTTGTAACAGGTCTAGAAAGTGATTATTTTAAGTTTAAAGTTCCATCAATTAGAAATGTTGAATACAGTGCCCCATATATGCATGATGGTAGATTTAGTAATCTTGACGAAGTAATAACTTTCTACAGTACTGGTATTCATCCAAATTCCCCAAATATTGATCCACTTATAGAATTTGCTGCTCAAGGTGGTGTTCAATTAACCCCTCAGGAAAGAAATGAATTAAAAGCATTTTTACTAACATTATCCGATCCAGATTTTATAAATAATCCAAAATTTTCAAATCCATTTTAACTAAGTGAAAAATAAAAAAAACATAGTAAACCCAATAGATGAAGATAATGTTACTGACCAACCAGGAACCTTAACTTATGGACATCATAGAGGAAGTTTTCCAGTAATCCCTACAAAAGAAGGAACTATTAAAACAAAAGCATTATCTGCTATGGAACATCAGACAGATATGCAACTTGAGCAAATAAAACAACAAATGAGTTTATTAGCAGAACAGGCTAATAAAATAAAAAAACGTATTGAAATATCAGAAATGATTTATCAAGCAGAAATAAGGTTTGATCCATTAATATCTCATACATATCATCTTTATGAAAATGAAAACAATGACTTTTTATTGATGATGATTGGTCCAAATGAATGGGGTAAAAAAGGTTGTCCCATCAATTTCATAAGTTCTGTAAAATTATTAGCTGATCATACATGGGAAGTGGTAAATTAAATAATTAAAAGTATACTTTTAATTATGGAAAAATTTCTAGAGTTTGTAATAAATGAAATTTTAAAAGAGCATCAATTAAATAATATACATACATTAACTATTATTGTGCCATCTGAAAGATCAAAATGGCACTTAAAACAGCTACTAATTAAAAGTAGTAATACTCCTTTTATATTTCCAGAAATTAAAACCATACAAAATTATTTCAATTCCATATCAAATTTGTTTCCTATATCTAATATGGAAGCAAAATTCATCTTATATAATGAAGCTGTTAAATTAGACCGTAATATTAACTTTAAAGAATTCCAAAATCAGAGCAGTAATCTATTAAAAAGTTTTAACGATGTTGAAAGAAACTTAATAAATCACAAAACATTATTTAATGAATTAAACAATATTACTGAAATTGATCAGTGGAGTTTAAATGAAAAAAACTTATCTGTTAATCAACAAAACTTTATTTTTCAATTTAAAAAGACTGGACAACTTTTTAAGGCATTTAAAAAAACATTNTTAAAAAATAGAAAAGGAACATCAGGAGTTATTAANAGAGAAATTGCAGAAAATCCAATAGAATTTTTAGATAATAAAAAAAATATCTATTTCTTAGGTTTAAATGCTCTGTCAAAAAGTGAAGAAGCTATTATTAATTATTTACAAAAAAATAATGCTGCTAAAATTATGGTAGATGTTGACAATTTCTATGTTCAAAACAAAAATCATGAAGCGGGATATTTTTATAGAAAGCATTTATCTAAACATTACAATCCTCCATTTAATAAATTAAAAAAGAATTTAAAAAATATAAATATTTATTCTTCTAATACTGCTAATCAACAAGTTGNAATTGTATTTAACATTATAAAAAACAGTGAAAAAAACTATGCAATTTTATTAATGGATGAAACCATAGGACCATTGGTTTACAAAAAGTTAGATGATACTAAAAAATCTATCAATTTCTCTTCAGGACTAAAAAATAAATATTTTGAAAACCATAAACTAGTTAGTTTTTTGTTGGATTCTGAATCCACATTTAAATTAAAAAAAATTAGTTTCCATTGGTTAGAAAATCTTTTAAACTTCAGTTTTATAAAACATTCTGTTAATAAAGACGAGATAATAAAATTATTTGTTGATCAATATACGCACAGAAATGAAATTGATTTATTTCAAATAAAAAATATTCATCCAATTTTTAAAAAGATGTTTAATTCATTAGAAAAAATATTTAACNCTAATGAAAAAAACACTTATTTAAAATTATTAGATTTTTTAAAAATTATAGAGATTTTATATTTAGGGAATCAAAAAGAAATTCATAGTATACAATTATCTAAAGATGTTTGTCAAGAAGTTGGACATCTAATTGAGAAATATAAATTGAATTTAAATCAGCAAGACTTTATTAAACTATTCTTAAATGAGGTGGGGAATAGAAGTATTGTTGTAAATGGTGAAAATGATTCGGAAATTCAAATTTTAGGACTCTTAGAAAGCAGAATTATAGATTATGAAAATATTATTATCCTTTCTTGCAATGAAGAGTTTTTACCAAATAAGTCAAATTCAGAGGATATGTTCCCTGACGATTTAAAAAAATATTTAGGAATTCCTTCAGGGTATGAAAAAGAAGCCATATCAGCCTATTATTTTTATAGATGTTTTCATTACGCAAAAAATATTGATTTAATTTATGTTAAAGGTGATGGGAAAGGTTTAAACTATAATGAACCAAGTAGATACATAAGGCAAGTTGAGAAGGAATTAGGGGATTTAAAAAATATTAAATTGGTTAATTATACAGTGAAAGTTGATAATATCCAGAATAAACACNTTGTAAAAAATAATCCTCAAATAAAAGAAAGTATTATTGACTGGATGTCAAAAGGAATATCTCCCTCAGCAATTATAAAATATAATAATTGTCCACTTGATTTTTATTTAAAATATGTTGCTAAGATTAAAGAAAAAAAACAACCCTCTAAATATTTAAATCCTAGTGATTGGGGAATTGCCATTCATAAAACTTTAGAAAACCTATTTTATGAAAATAGAATTATAAGACAAAGTGAAATAAAAAAAATAAAAAAAGAACTTCAAGAAGTAATGCTGGAATCTTTTAATAAAATATTTCTNGATAAAAGGTTTTTAAATGGAAAGAATGCTCTTACATATCATCATTACAAAAAATGTATAGAAAACCTTCTTGATAAAGAAATTAAAGCTATTAATGAGTTTGGTGAATATAAAATACTAAAAACTGAAGATTTCATAGATATATTAAGCACTTTTAAAATTAATAATGAGATTCAAAAAACAAAGTTTTTAGGTTTTATTGATAGAATTGACTCAACAGATCAAGGCATTAGACTCGTAGATTATAAAACTGGAATAGTAAATCCCAATGAAATAAATTTGAATAATTTTGATCAATTATTTAATAAAACTAAAGCATTTCAATTATTTTTTTACGGATTACTATGGAATGAAAAACATCAAAAAAATGATGATTTATCTTGTCAAATAGTTTCACTAAAAAATACTTTTCAACCTCATTTANAACTTATCTATAATAAAAATAAAATGATCAATTATGATGCTATTGATTCTTACAAAAATTGGCTTTTTAATAATCTTGAGTTAATTTACAATACCAAGACTTTCAGTCATGTAAATAGTAGCTTATATTGTGAGCTTTGTTAGGGAGTGAATTTATAACCCACCCCTCTTATTGATTTAAAGTAAGTAGATGATGGAAGATTATTTTCAAATACTTTTCTAAATAATAGTATGAAATTATCAATGGTTCTAGAACTAGGATAAACATCATATCCCCAAACTTTTTCTAAAATTTCTTGTCTGCTGATAACTTGATTTTTTCTTTCAATGAATAATTTTAAAAGCTTAATTTGTTTATAGGTTAATGTAAATTGTTCTCCTTGGCTATCTTCAATAACAAAAGATNTAAGATCAATTTTGCATCCCGCTAAAAACAATATTTTATTTTTTGAGTTATTGGAAAGAGATTGTGTTCTTTCAATTAAGTTCTTTACTCTTAATAACAATTCTTTTAAATTAAATGGCTTTGTCAAATAGTCATCAGCCATTTTTAAACCTGTCAGTTTATCTTCATTAGATGATTTAGCTGTAAGAAATAATATAGGNACTTTTGAGTCTTCTAATCTGATAGATTCACAAATATCAAATCCATTAACTTCAGGAAGCATAACNTCTAAAATAATCAGATCATATCTGCCTTCTTGAAATTTTAAAAGAGCATTTTTTCCATTATAAACAGAAGTTACATTGTACTGTTCTAATTCTAAATTTAATTTAATTGCTANATGTAAATTTTCCTCATCCTCTACTAGTAGTATTCGCTTCATTATCAAAAATAAAGATTGAAATTTATTTCACAAAAATAAATCTAAAATAGTGAAAGCAGTTTTTTTTTGTATTTTTAATAATACTATGAATTACTTAAAAATATTATTTTTTGCCACTTTTACATTTATATTTTTNGGAAAAATATCTTCTCAAATATCTCAAGGTGGCGACCCATATTCTTTCAAAAATAATTTAAACGTCAGCATTAATAGCTATGTTGTGAATCAACCATCAAAAAATGAAATTCAGCTTGCTAGCATTGATAGTAAAGAAGCTTATCGTGTTGGTATATTGAAGTCTGCTGAACTATCTCTTTCAAAAAATGGTACTTGGATTCAAAACTTAGATGGCTCAAAGTCCTGTTTTTTAAAAATTAAAAGCCCCTCTGCAATAGGACTTTCTTTATTTTTCAAAAATTTCAATTTACCAGAAGAATCAGAGCTATTTATATATAATGAAAATAAGAAACATATAATCGGAAAATTTAATTCTNTTTCTATAGCTAATAATGAATTAACTCATACTCAAATTGTTCAAGGAGAGACTTTAATAATTGAGTACTATGAACCATTGGGAACTGTGGGTAATTTAAAAGTTGAAATTAATAAAATTGGTTATTTCTTTAGAGGATTTGAGGACTATCTCGAACCTTTTAAAGATGGAAATTCAAATCATTCACTAAACACCAGAGCAGATTTTTGTCAAGTAGATGTCGCGTGTTCCCCAGAAAATATTGGATGGTCAGAACAAATAGATGCTGTGATTCATTTTACTTATACTGATCCCAATTTTATTTATGTTTGTTCTGGATCTGTCATAAACAATACAAATCAAGATTGCACTCCATATATATTAACTGCTTGGCATTGTGGAGAGCCAACTGCTAATCAAAATTTAAGTGGATATACTTGGTATTGGAATTATCAAAAAACCAGCTGCCAACCTAACTCAAATGCTTCAAATCCTTCAAAAGGAAATCAGACTATGATCAATGGTATTGTAAAAGCTACTTCTGGAAGTGGCACNTTAAATAATCCACCATCATCAAACCAGGTAGCGGGATCAGATTTTACACTAGTTGAATTAAATACTTCTATTCCAANTTCTTATAACGCATTTTATGCAGGTTGGGACAGAGGAAGTGGTTTAAATAGTAGCGGAGTTAGTATTCATCATCCAGATGGGAGTGCAAAAAAAATATCAACTTTCAATAGTAACCTTTCAAGTACTAATTATAATGGAGGAGCTTTTAATGCTCATTGGGAAGTTTATTGGGACCCAACAACCAACGGTCATGGAGTTACAGAAGGTGGTTCTTCAGGATCACCAATATTTAATCAAGATAAAAGAATAGTTGGACAATTGTCTGGTGGATCTTCCATTTGTTCTAATCCAGATTGGTATTCGGATGTTTATGGGAAGTTTTCTTCTAACTGGACCAGTAATGGTACATCATCTGGTGCACAGCTAGAACCTTGGCTCGATCCAATTGGAATAAATATTAATAGTTTAGATGGGACTTATTCACCTTGTGGAGGAAATAGTCTTAATTGTATTATTGGACTTTATACAGATACTATAAATGAGGGTGAACTTATAGACTTTTTTGGGGGAAGCAATTCTAATTCTGCTAGTTGGAGCTGGAATTTAGATGTAAATGGAATTGGTGGAGTTTCTCCTTCAACTTCATCGGATCAAAATCCTTCAGCAGTATTGTATTCAAATCCAGGTTCATTTGATGTTTTACTCACTGTATCTAGTGGACAAAGTACATGTTTAGTAGATACTGTAATTACAGTTTTACCAATTGACAATACGGGATTGACTATGATAAATCAAAATGAAATTGAAGTTTTCCCTAATCCAAATAATGGGGTTTTTTCAATTAAGGTTAAAGGAAACCTCAACTTAAGTGGAAGTATTTATAATCACATAGGTCAAAAAGTTAAAACATTTAAAAAATTGAATCAAAGTAATTCTAAATTTGAAATTAATATGATGAATATGAANTCAGGACTTTACTACATAAGATTAGATAATGCTCCAGAATTTTCTTATAAATTAATTATTTCAAGAAATTAATGTTTCCAAAAAATATTACTGTAGACAGTATTAATTCATTTTCAAAAGGTACTTTATTATCTCATCTAGATATAGAATTTATCAAACTTGAAAGAGATTCACTTGTAGCAAAAATGCCTGTNAATAGNAGTACTCAACAACCAATGGGTATTNTGCATGGTGGAGCAAGTGTTTCTTTAGCTGAGAGTATTGGAAGTGTAGGATCCAATCTATTAATTGATACTAAATCTGAATATGCAGTAGGTCTTTCAATTAATGCTAATCATGTTGGAAGCGCAAAAAATGGCCATGTTTATGGGAAAGGAATACTGATTCATAAAGGTGAATCTACTCATGTTTGGAGTATAGAGATTAAGGATAAAGATGAACGATTAATCTCTATATGTAGGTTAACTGTAATGATCATTAAAAAAAATAAATAATGATTAGTCTTTCTGGAGAGGACGGTTTTGTAATTTTCCGTGATCCAAATTCAAAAAAAAATAAATTATCTCTTGGGGAATGGGAGCTAATTAATTCAAAATTTGAGATTANTAAGACCTCTTTTATTTGTAATATTTTCAATGATGATTCTTATATTTTAAATAATCCACCTAGAATTATTGAAGATGAAATTATTATACACCAACCATCTTTTTTTGATGAGAAAAATATTTCAAAAACAGAATATCAGAGTGGAATTGACAGCGTAATAAAACTTTGCCAGCATAAAATCATAGAAAAATGTATTATTAGTAGAATAATAAAAGTGAATTATGAAAGTAATAACTACTATAAAATTTTTAAAAAATTATGTGATGCTTATGAAGATGGCTTTAAATACATATTAAATCATCCAAAATTTGGGATGTGGATAGGAATTAGTCCAGAGACTCTTATTTCTGGAAATAAAGAAAAAGGTTACTATACGCATGCTCTAGCCGGTAGTAAACTTCAAACAGACTCTTCAAAATGGTCAGCTAAAGAAATTGAAGAACATCAATATGTAGTTAAATATATTGAGGAAAAAATTAAAAATAGTGGAACTATTACCAAAGAATCTAAAGTTTATGAAAAAATAGCTGGAAATTTAAAGCACCTTAATAAAGATTTTGAATTTACTTTAAAGAAAAGTTATTTAAAATTTTTAAATACTCTTCACCCTACTCCAGCTATTGCTGGAATACCATTAGAGAAATCATTAGAAATAATTAAGCAGATTGAAAGTCATCAAAGAAGCTTATATTGTGGATTTATAGGAACAGTGGATAAAAACAGTTGTAATTTATTTGTTAATTTAAGATGTGGACGTATTTCATTAAATGAAATACAATTATTTGTTGGTGGTGGAATCACAAAAAAAAGTATTGCTGAGCAAGAGTATGAAGAGACTAAAATAAAATCTCAAACGCTTTTGTCAATCATTAAAAAAATATAGAACTTAGTTTTATGACATCTGGATCATACAGAGTACAAGTAGTTGTTGACTTACTTAAAAAACATGAGATTGAAAATATTATTTTTTCTCCTGGTTCTAGAAATGCTCCACTTGTCATTGGTTTTAATGGAGATAATTATTTCCAAACAAAATCACTAGTTGATGAAAGATCTGCTGCATTCTTTGCTTTAGGCATGGCACAACAGATTAAAAAACCTGTAGTACTTTGTTCTACATCAGGAAGTTCAGTATTAAATTATGCACCAGCGATAGTTGAAGCTTTTTATCAAAAAATTCCATTAATTATTATTACTGCTGATAGGCCTCCAGAATGGATAGATCATGGAGAAGGTCAGTCAATGAGACAATATAAAGTTTACGAAAATTATATTGCTGAAAGTTTTAATCTTCCTATGTTAGATCACCCTGATGCCCTATGGCAAACTGGTGTTATGGTTAACGAAGCCGTTCATATTTCAAATCTACAATCTAAACCCGTTCATATTAATTTTCCATTTAGAGAACCACTTTACGAAACTGTAAATAAAGCAACTAAAACTCAGAAAAAAATTACACATCACCAGACCCATCAATCCTTATATAATAAAGAAATGTTAGGTCTTAAAAACAGTTGGAATAATTCAAATAAAAAAATGATTATTTGTGGATCGATGAATCCTAACAATAAACTTAATGGTCTTCTAACTGAAATCAATAAAGATTCGTCAGTATCTGTTTTAACAGAAACAACATCTAACTTATATGATGAACAGTTTATCAGCTGTATTGANAGAACACTAGAAAGAGTCAATGATAGCTCATACTATCCAGAAATTGTCATTACCATTGGTAATTCTATAATTTCTAAAAAATTAAAAAAAATATTAAGAAGAAATAAACCTGTTGAACATTGGCATATTGAAAAAACCAATAGAGCTCAAGATATATTCACTTCACTTACCAATTTCATTCCATTAGAACCTGAATCATTTTTTTCTGATTTTATAATGGACTATCAAAAGAAAGAAAATTCAAATTTTAGCAATATTTGGTATAATGAGTATGTAAAGAGTGAGGAAAATCACAAAAATTACTTAGCTAATTGCAGCTGGTCTGACCTTAAAGTTCATGAACTAATTCAAGACAAAATTTCAAACCAAAATTTAAACTTACAGATGGGTAACAGTACAAGTGTAAGATATGTTCAACTTTTTAAACATCATAAAAAAGTAAAATACAATTCTAACAGAGGAGTAAGTGGAATAGATGGGTCATCCTCTACTGCTGCTGGTGCTGCAACTATAAATAAAGAAAACACTGTTTTGCTAACAGGTGATTTAAGTTTCATATACGATCAAAATGCTTTGTGGAATAAAAATCTTTCTAAAAATCTTAAAATTATAGTTATTAATAATCAAGGNGGAGGAATTTTTAAAATTATTCCNGGTCCTAGTAAAACCCCTTATTTAAATGAATTTTTTGAAACATCGCACGATTTAAATATTGAAAAAATATCATCTGGATTTGGAATCAATTATAAAAAAGTAGATAATATTAAAGATGCTGAAAGCGCAATTGAGGATTTAATAGCTAGTAACCGTGCAGAAATTCTAGAATTTTTTACAGGAAATGTGAATAATGAGGTAATTCTTCATGAGTATTTTGATAACATTAAAAAATGAAATCTATGATAAATTGGGAATCNTTTAAGGACTATGAAGATATAACATTCAAGGTTTATAACGGCGTAGCAAGAATTGCTTTCAACCGACCTGAAGTAAGAAATGCATTCCGACCTAAAACTGTTGATGAATTATTAGACGCTCTAATTATTTGCCATGAAAGTTTAGAAATTGGAGTCGTACTTTTAACTGGTGAAGGTCCTTCTTTAAAAGATGGGGTTTGGGCATTTTGTTCTGGAGGAGATCAGCGTGTGAGAGCTAAAAGAGGNTATAAAGGGCTTGATGGAGTTAGTAAATTCAATATTCTGGATGTTCAGCGCCAAATAAGATTTATGAATAAAGTGGTTATTGCAGTAGTTCCTGGATGGGCTGTTGGAGGAGGACATAGTTTGCATGTAGTTTGTGATTTGACTATTGCTAGTAAAGAACATGCTATTTTTAAACAAACTGATGCTGATGTAGCTAGTTTTGATGGAGGGTTTGGATCAGCATATTTAGCAAGACAAGTTGGCCAAAAAAGAGCTAGAGAAATTTTCTATTTAGGATTTGATTATTCTGCCCAAGAAGCTTATGAGATGGGGATGATAAATAAAGTAGTTACACATAATCAACTTGAAAAAACTTCTTTCGATTGGGCTCAAGAAATAATGACTAAAAGTCCTACGGCTATCAAAATGCTAAAATTTGGATTTAACTTGATTGATGACGGATTAGTTGGACAACAAGTTTATGCTGGTGAAGCAACTAGGCTTGCTTATGGAACTGAGGAAGCTGATGAGGGTAGAAATGCTTTTCTTGAAAAAAGAAAACCTAATTTTAAAAAATACCCAAAATTTCCTTAAAGATTATCATAGATAGCAATCATTAATTTTTCAATATGCTTTCTAATTAAATAATCACTGCAAATAAAATTATTAATCATTATAGTGAAAGGGAAATAGTTATTATTCTTTATAAAGTACCCTGAATAACATCTAACCCCGCTCATAGAGCCACTTTTACCAATAAAATTTCCTTCAATTGAAGTGCCATCACCCAAATATTTTAAAGTACCAGAAACACCTGCAATAGGTAGAGAGTTCAAAAAAGTTTCTTTTATGTAAGGCTTAGAATTTAACTGGAAATACAGAAGCTGATTAAATAAATTTGGACTAGAAAGGTTGAGTCTGGAAAGTCCAGACCCATCTTTAAATGTAAAATCAGTTAATCCTAATTTTTCTTTCCAAAAAAGTTCTAAAAATGAGGGAGCTTTATCTAAACTGACCATTTTGTTTTGATTGGAAACTGTCTCCATTAGCAGGTGTTCAGCATAATTATTATTACTTTGATAATTNACACACTCTACTAAATCTAGTAAAGCTGGAGAGGAGTAAGTAAGTAACGTGTCTAATGGTCTATTCTTATGGTTTTTTAATGGTTTGTTCTGAATTTCAATTCCTAATTTGATGCATTCTGAAGTTACAGCTGATTTTAGAAATAGTTTTGGGTTATGCATAGAAATTTTAACAGGGAAATTTTCTTTATTTGCTGGAATAGTTCCCTTCATGATTCTTCTATTTTGAAAAGGAGCACCAAACGCATAAGATAAATCTCTATTGGACGCTCCAACTATTACATCATTGTCAATTATAAAAGTACTTTCTGAAGGTTCTATTTTCAATATTAAGGTGGAATCACCTATTTTATTGGTAGATCTAAAAAATACCTCTACATAATTATCTTTAAAAGTATGAGAGGAATATCCGGCTCCATAATAATTTCCAAGATCGCTCCATAACCATTGACTATTGGTTTGGTAGTTATTGATTTCAGGATAAACAATAATATTTCCAGCAATAAATTGAATATTCAACTTATTTAAAACGAAATTTAAATCAGAAATGAAGCTGTAAGTTTTAAAGAATCTACTTTCTAAACTCGGGTCTCCTGAGGTTTGAATAATTAAATTGCCCAACAATGTATTGGTTAGTGAATCAATTTCTCCATCAACCATTACATATGTTTCAAAATTAAAATCATTTGGCAAAATATTTATTGCATAAGATGAAGTGAATAGTTTTTGAAGCGATGCGGGAACAAATAACTTTTTGGAATGGTGCATTAATAAGATCTCTCCATTTTGATTTCTAAGTTCAATGCCANCATAAGAGTTTGTAATTTCTTCATTAGAAAAAAAAATTGAAAGAATTGATTCTAGGGATTCTTGAGCAAAAAAACTTAAAGTTGATACAAATTGAAATACAAATATTAATAATGGTCTTTTCATAACTACTCTGCCAATATATAACCAATAATCATTCCAATAGTTATTTTAGCCAAAAATAGATTATAAATCTGTCAAATATTGGGACATTTCAATTAAATGAAAAAAATATTAAGAATTATAAATAGATTTAATTTAGGTGGACCTACTTACAATGCTGCTTATTTAACAAAATACTTGGAAGGTGAATATGAAACACTTTTAATAGGTGGTAACCATGAAAAANGTGAAAAAAGTTCCATGCATATCTTAGAAGATTTAGGAATTAAACCCATTATCATTCCTGAAATGCAAAGATCAATTAATCCCCTATTAGATAGAATTGCCCTCAAAAAAATTAAAGAAATAATTGAAGATTTTAAACCAGATATTATACATACTCATGCTGCTAAAGCTGGTGCATTAGGAAGAAAAGCTGCTTATAATGCTGGTGTAAAGCAAATCTATCATACTTTTCATGGACATGTTTTTCACTCCTATTTTAGTAAAATTAAAACTAATATTTATAAAAAAATTGAGAGAGATTTAGCTAAGAAAACTACAAAAATAATTGCAATTAGTCCCATCCAAAAAGAAGAGTTAAGTAAAGTTCATAAAATTTGTAAACCTGAAAAAATTGAAGTTATTCCACTGGGTTTTGATTTATCAAAATTTTATAAAAATAAGGAAGCTAAAAGAGAAAAATTTAGAAAAAAATGGAGGATTAAAGATAGTGAAGTTGCAATAGGTATTATCGGTAGATTGGTTCCTATTAAAAATCACTTATTCTTTATAAAAGCAATAAATCAAGTCCTATCCAGTTGTTCAATTCCTATTAGATTCTTTATTGTTGGAGACGGAGAGGAAAAAGAGAATATAATTGAATATATAAACGAATTTAAGATTGATTATAGTACTGACGATAAAGTTGCTACCATTCAATTGACATCATGGATAAAAGAAATTGATGAAGTAAATGCTGGAATGGATATTATTTGTCTTTGTTCGTTAAATGAGGGAACTCCGGTAAGTTTAATTGAAGCTCAAGCAAGTGGAAAACCAATAGTAACGACCAGAACTGGTGGCATTGAAAATATTGTAGTTGAAAATAAAACAGCACTGATCTCAGAAATTAACAATTTAAATTTATTTGTTGAAAATCTTATNACTTTTATTAACTCAAAAGAAAAAAGAAAACAATTTACTGAACTAGGAGTTGAAAAATCAAAAGAATTTGATTATAAAATTCTGATAAAAAATATAAAAAGACTATATGAATAATTACTTTGAGATGCAAAGTTCTTTGATTTTCAGAAAATTAATTAACTTTGTAACATGAAATTAAATAAACTGCTACTCTTATTTTTACTTATTTTGTTTTTGATACAGTCTTGTACAATTAACTCTAATAGGATGTTAAGAACTCCAAGAAATTATGAATTTGATGAAATTCAAAATGAGTTAAGCCAAATAGAATATAAAATTGATGTTAATGATCAAATGTCTTTTCANCTATATACCAATAATGGATTTCAATTAATTGACATGTTTGGAGAAAGTAGTGGTTCAGGTATTCAAACCCAAAGAATGATGATGGGTAATGGACAGGGAAACCAAATGGGTAGTATGGGATCATTGTACCTAGTAAGACAGGATAGTTTAGTAGAATTCCCAATTATTGGTGATATTAATTTAGTAGGAAAAACAATAAAAGAGGCAGAATTATATTTAGAAAAAATATTTTCTGAATTCTACGTAGACCCTTTTATTGTTTTAGGTGTTAATACCAAAAGAATATTTTTGTTCAGCGGAAGTTCAGGTGGTGAAGCAGCTGTTTTGCCTTTAACTTATAATAANATGACACTCTTTGAAGTACTTGCTAGTGCNGGTGGAGTTAGTCAAAGTAATAGTTCTAAAAGAATAAAAATCATAAGAAAAACTAAAAATGGAATTAAAATATTTAATGCCGANCTATCNNCCATNGATGGAATTCANCAGGGTAATATGATCATGCAATCTCATGATATTGTATATATTACTCCAAACTTTAATTTAGGAAGTGAAATAGTAGAAGATGTGAGTGCTGTTTTTTCATTTATATCTACCATATCTTTAGTGTGGTTAACAATTACTCAAATTAATCAATAATGGAAAGTGAAAATTTCAAAGNCGTTGAANATAATTTCCAAAGGTACAAGGAAAATGTNGCAGATTTAACTCAAGAATTTGAATTAGGATTATTTCTTTATCTCTTAAATAAAATAAAATGGTATGCTATTACATTAATAATTTTATGTATTACTAGTGCATTCATATATATTAGATACACACCTAAAACTTATCAAACAAGCTCCATAATTCAAGTTGCAGTAAAAGAACAACCAAATGGATTTAGTGATCTTTATTCCTACAATATAAATACCAATTTAAATTCTGAAATCGCTTTAATGAATTCTGAAAAAGCTATTGAAAAAGTCATTAGGGATATTGAACTTAAAGTATTTTATTATTTTGAGGGTGAAATNATAACAAGATTTTTGTACAATCAAAGTCCCTNTTCATTTGAAAATTTTTCTATTAAAGATATGTCAATTATTTCAAAACCTATTTATCTTCTTTTTGATGGTAATTATTTCTCTCTGACAGATGAAAAAGCAGAAATAATTTATGCAAAATATATCTTGCCAAATAAATTTTTCTCTTCAGAATTTATTTCTGGAAAATTGAAATTTTCTTCAAATAATTGGAAAGATAATTTAAACTCCATGAGTACTAATGAGAGATTATTTTTTAGAATTCCCTCTNATAATGAGTTGAAAAATTCTATACTCAATGGTCTTACTATTAACATAAAAAATCAATCCGCACATTCCATNCAAATTAGCCACCAACATACCAATCCTCACTTTTCAAAAGACATTTGTAATTCAATAGTAAAAAATTATATGGACTATGAAATTGACAAGAAACAGAAGAGTACAGATAATATTGTAAGTTTTATTACTAGACAAAAAGATAGTGTCAGAAAAAGATTAATTAGAAATGAAAAAGATTTAAGAATTTTCAAAAAAAATAATAAGNTTAATAANNATTTATTAAATATTTCGGGAATTAAAGAAAATGNAGAGAAAATTGAAATAGAAATAGCAAAATTNCAAATAGACATTGATTTGNTGAATCAGTTTAGTGATATGTTTGAAAATANCCTTTCAACAGAAATTAATAGTACTTCAATGAAAAATATTTCACTTTTAACTGCTATTTTTTATAATGAATCTCTAACCTCTAAAATGATTGAACAATTACAAGAAGATGTTAATAAAAGAGACCAACTTTTAAAAGATATAACCCCCAATAATAAAAACATTATAATTCTAAATGGAGAGATTGAGGAGTCGGTAGTTTATATAAAAAAGGCAGTNAAATTATTAAAGAAAAATTACAAAGAAAAAGCTAAAAAATTAGAAAGAAAAATTTATAATTATGGTAGTGAATTTTCTATTATCCCAGAAAAAGAATTAGAATTATTGAGACTGGAGCAAATAAAAGAAATTAATAATAAGTACTATACGGAGCTTTTAAATAGAGAAATAGAATATGAACTTTCTAAAGCGGGAATTACCACNTACAATGAGATACTTCAAAGTGCACCACTTAACGAAAATCCAATATCGCCAAACAAATTAATGATTTATTCAATATTCATTGGAATTGGAATATTTATTGCTATTGTTATTATACTACTGAACTATATTACTCATGATAAAATTACTGCTCTTCACGAAATAAATAAATACTCTAGCATTGAAATTTCTACTTTAGGAATGATTCCATTTATTAAAAATCCGATGAAAGTTTCTCAACTAATAGTAGATAAAAGTCCAAAATCTATGCTAACAGAGTCTTTCAGAGCAATAAGAACTAATCTTCAATTTATTGACAATAATAAAAAATCAAAAATCATCGCAATTAGTAGTACTATTTCTGGAGAAGGAAAAACATTTTTAGCTATTAATTTAGCTGGAATTATTGCCTTTACAGGTAAAAAAGTAGTTGTNATTGATCAAGACATGAGAAAACCTAAAATTCATTTAGGATTTGATTGTAAAAATAATTTAGGAATGAGTGAAATTCTTTCTAAAAAAAATACTATTAAAGAATGTATTAATCACAGCACCCTTAATGGATTAGATTTTATTACAGCTGGAGCACTTCCTCCTAACCCCTCGGAGTTGATCATTAGTGACCAATTCAATCATACTATTAAAGAACTTCAAAAAATATATGACTTTATTATTATTGATAATCCACCTGTTGGATTGGTTACGGATGGAATATCAATTCTACAAAAAGCAGACTATCCGATATATGTTTTTAAAGCTAATTATTCAAGAAAAAAATTCGTTCAAAACGTTCAAAAANTAATTAAGGAAAATGATATTAAGAAACTTTCAGTAGTACTAAATGGAGTTGATGCAAAAAGGAATGAATACGCTAACAAATATGGTTACNGNTACGGTTACGGTTANGGTTACGGTTACGGTTACGGTTATGGTTATGGTTATGGTNATTCATACTACTCTGAGGGTAACTCTTCAAAAGAAAAATCTATATTTGAAAAAATTAGAGATAAAATCAAAAAGTGAAAATAATTGACACAAAGATTAATGGTTTATTTTTAATTAAGCCTAATA
>NYYE01000010.1 GCA_002686655.1 Crocinitomicaceae bacterium
GTTCATGCTAGTTATAAATTACTTACCGATATTTTAAGAAATCAATTGGGATTTGAAGGAGTTATTCTTACTGACTGGGAAGATATAAATAAGTTATGTGATAGAGATAAAGTAGCTGTAAATAGAAAACAAGCAATTGAAATGGCCATTAATGCTGGAATTGACATGTCTATGGTTCCTTATGAATATGAAGAGTTTACAGATTATCTATTTGAATTGGTGGAAGAAGGTAAGGTGAAAATGTCAAGAATTGATGATGCAACCAGGAAAATTTTAAAATTAAAATTTGAACTAGATTTATTTGAAACGCCAGTTACTAATTACAAAGACTATCCAAAGTTTGGCAGTGAGGAGTCTAATAAATTGGCTTATGAATCTGCATCGGAATCAATTACTTTATTAAAAAATAACAATTCAATTCTTCCTTTAAAAAAAGGTGCAAAAATATTAGTTACCGGACCTAATGCAAATACAATGAATTCTTTAAACGGAGCTTGGACTTACAATTGGCAAGGTAAATTTACAGATATGTATGTAGATGGAGTTCCTGCAAATTTGATGGCAACTGTCGAAAAAGAAGGAAATATGAATAGTAAAGTAGTGAAAGATAATTTAAATCCTAAAGCATATAATACTATTTATGAGGCATTTTCTAAAACTTATGGAGAAGAAAATGTTTCTTTCCTGCCTGGTGTTTCTTATAAAAAGAATGGATCTTTTTATGACATGATGGAAGATGATATTCAAAAAGTAGTGGATGCAGCTAAATATCATGATTATATTTTATTGTGTTTAGGTGAAAATTGTTATACAGAAAAGCCAGGGGATTTAAATGACTTAAATCTTCATAAGTTACAATTAAAATTAGCCAATGCTTTGTCTAAATGTGGCAAGCCTATTATCTTGGTTCTTAATATAGGAAGGCCTAGGTTAATCTCTGAAATTGAACCATTAATGTCCGCTGTTTTAAATATTTATTTACCTGGAAATTTGGGTGGAGATGCTTTAGTAGATATTGTCAATGGTAAAGTTAATCCCTCTGGTAAACTTCCTTACACATATCCTGCTTTCCCTAATTCTCTCTCTACTTATTATTATAAGCCATCTGAAGTTCAAAATAATTCTCAAGGTGCTTATAACTATGTTGGAGAATTAAATAATTTATACGAATTTGGATATGGGTTAAGTTATACCAATTTTGAATATAAAGACATAGCAATTGAGAATGATTCTATAAATGCTGACGATTCGTTAAATATTTCTCTTACTGTTTATAATTCTGGCGATTTAGATGGACAGGAAGTTGTCCAAGTTTATGTTTCGGACTTATTTGCTTCTATTTCCCCTGATAATAAAAGACTGAGAGCTTTTGATAAAGTTTTTATTAAATCTGGAGAAAGTAAAAAACTTTTTTTTAGCATCCCTGCTAAAGATTTTTCTTTTGTTAATTTAGAAAACAAATATGTTGTTGAAAGTGGTGACTTTACACTACACGTTGGTGGAAACTCTAAAGATCTTACTTCTATAAACTTTTTTGTAAGGTAAATTAATGAAGTATTTATTTATTCTAATAACTTGTTTTGCTGCGGTTTCTTGCGGCAACGAGAAATCAGAGGAATTCCCTGATAATTTAGTTTGGGAGGAAAATTTTAAAGGATCAAGTTTAGATACTAATTATTGGAATATATATGTAGGAAATGGCTGTCCAGAATTATGCGGATTTGGTAATCATGAATTGCAATATTATACGAACGATTCCTTAAATATAAAAGTTAAAAATGGGCAACTTGTTTTAACGGCATTGTATGATTCTATTTCTAAAACTTTTAGTTCAGCAAAAATTACAACTAAAAATAAAATTGATTTTCAAAAAGGATATTTAGAAGTTGTAGCAAAATTACCCAATGCTGTTGGTACTTGGCCTGCAATTTGGATGCTTCCAACGTTAGATAGATTCTTAAATTGGCCATTAGATGGTGAAATTGATATTATGGAAAACGTGGGATATGATTCTTGTAAAATACTAGGAACCATTCATACTAAAGCATATAATCATACAATAAATACCCAAAAGTCAGACAGTGTCGTTATAAGTACAGCCCACCAAGATTTCCATACGTATTCTCTAAATTGGACAGACTCTATATTGGAATGGTATGTTGATTCTAACCTTTATAATTCTATAATTAGAAAATCAACTGATAGGAAAGAGCAATGGCCCTTTGATAAGCCTTTTCACTTAATTATTAACCAAGCTGTTGGTGGTGATTGGGGTGGTAGAATGGGTGTGGATACCTCTTCTTTTCCTGAAAGTTTAATTATTGATAGAGTTAAACTATATAACAAAAAACCCTTTTAGCTTCAGATTATTGTTTGTCAAGTTGTAATTCAATTTCAATTACAGAATTGATTGTAAATCCCATGGTATCTATTACAAAAGGAATATTTCCATTTAAAAAACAAATGCTTTCTTGTACAGATAATATTTGATAATCAGAGATTAAATTAGTTGTTTGATCGGTAATTAATAAGTTATTATCATTATTTGATAATTCCCATGTACCATCACTAGATACATCAATAGGAATACCAGGCAGGGTTTGACCCAATATGTTTAATCCTTCAGTAACAAAACTCAATGAATTAGAACATGTATATTCAGGATATTGAAAAGACCAAGATCCAGCATCATACGCTTCACCCGAAATGGTTTGAGTTCCAACTATTGGTAAATCTATTTGTGTTTCATATTGTAAGTTGGTAATATTCCAATTTCCGTTTAATAGGTAGGAGTTCGAAAAAATACAAGTTCCATTATCGTCAGTTGCATCTGGATTATAGTTAATAGCATTTGGATCAGTGCAACCTAGTATAATACACGAATTATCATCACTGGTTGCATCTGGGTTGTAGTTGGTTGCAGTAGGGTCAGTACATCCATCTTTAGAGCAAGAAGCAATTAGAAGACTAAATGAAATAACATAAATTGATTTTATAAATTTTTTCATGATTTTTTAGATTTGTATATTTTAATTTCTGTTCAAATCCCAATTTAAACTGTAATTGTAATTAACTTCTGCACCTGTTGTTGGATCAGTAGTGGTTTGAGATTGATATGAATATAGTCTTAAAAAAGGTCCATAAACAGAATCAATAGTGAATATCAAAGAAGTGTCTTGTAAAGTCATCAATAAATCATCGTTTGTTCTAATCCATGTTCCATCTTCTGATGGTTGATTTCTATAGTGTATAGTCAAGGTTCCATCATTAATAAAGTCCAGTCCTGTAGGATCCAAAGAATCTGGGTGTATAGACTCTGTTGTAGAGGTGTCAATTAAAGGGAATCCAAAAAGGGTCATAGTTACATTAATATTGACTTCCTGAGATGTAGAAGTCCAAGAACCTATTTGATCATAGATACATTCACTGCTAATAGTGGCATTTGAATCATAATTTACGGCCATTGGATCGGTACATCCCTCATAATCACAAGATCCATCATCTGTATCCGCTTCAATGTTGTAATTAAATGCCATTGGGTCGGTACATCCTTCCTTAGAACAAGAACTAATTGTAATCCCTGTAAATACGATTAAAAAAGTTTTTATAAATGTTTTCATTGATTGTGGTAATTATATAATAATACGTAATTATTTCAGAAAGGTTGGTAAATTTCCACTTAAATTCTTAAAAGTATTATACTTTCATATATTATATATCAAGTTTATGAATATTAATGTTCAGGTAATAGAAAGCGATTCAAATAGTCTTTCAAAGCAGTTAATTCAATTTATATATGAAACCAATCAGTTAAATATCCCAGCTTTGGGATCTTTAAATAGTTTAGGTCATGTAAAGGAACTATTTGTTGATTCAAAATATATAATAAGTGTCAAAAATGAAATAGATTATATAGGTTTTGCAGTTGTTATGAACAATAACAGTAATTATAAATCTTTAAATTATCAATATTTTAAAAGAAAGTATACCGACTTTTTATATATAGATAGAGTAGCTGTAGTTAATAAAGCTCAAAGAATGGGGGTTGGTTCCTGTATATATAATAAACTATACGAATTAAACAGTGAAGTTCCTATTCCTATTTGTTGTGAAGTAAATACTATCCCCTTAAATCAACAATCATTAGATTTCCATAGAAAACAAAAATTTATAAAAATTGAGGAAGTTAAATTTGGTAAAAAGAGGGTCGCAATGCTAGTGAAGTATTGAAACCCTCCTGAATTAATTTTATGACTTTTATCTTAAAATTTGTAATTGTTGTGTTGATATTTTGTCATTTGAAGTAATTACAACATTATAGACCCCGTTACTAAAAGAGGAAACATCTATATTGAAATTATCTAATGTTGATGAAGATGTAAAACTTTCATGAAGAACAACTTCACCAAGTAGATTAACTAATTTAACATCTATATCATTTCCTTGAACTCCCATAAATGCAATAGTAGCTATATCATTTGAAGGATTAGGAAAGACCATAAATTTATTTAAGCTGGTTAAATCTTCGTTAACATCTAAAACTAAAGAAGCTGTCGCAGATTGTAAAATTTCTTTAGTAACATCATCTTGAATCCATACTGCCACACCTAAATTATTGAAATCTTCTACAGTATGTTCTAACATGTGGTTAACAGGTGAATTGGCATCTGCTGGTAGCGTGTAATTTCCTTGAAATGTATATGAAAAATCATAAGTTTGTTGAACACCTGCTTGAAGCGGATTTATAACGTATCCACTTGCATTTGGTAACATCTTTTTCATGACATTGGCAAACTCAATTTCACCATTTGAAGATGCATTGTTATAGGTTAAGTATTCAAAAATTCCAGTATGAAGAGATAAATTATTACTACTCATATTTTCTAATGGATCTATGCTAATGTTTACATCAACAGTTTGACCACCAATAGAATAATTGGCTGTCAAAGTAGTAAATGAAGGAATAGCAGCGTAGTCATCAAATTCTTGAGAAGTAAAACCATTTGGATTTGAATCGTAGCCTCCGTCAATTTCTAATCTTGGTACAGAATTCACTCCATAAAATACTCTTCTGTCGTAACCTTCATCAGTAAAGTAAGGATCACCATTTCCAGGCCAACTCATTTGATACTTTATTAAAGTATATAAATCTGGATAGTTAGATAAGACATTTGCTAAATTAATATTTCCTTGAACACATGGACCACAAGTTGAACTAGTAAAAACTTCTAACATTGGTCTTCTTGTTTCAAAATTGGTAAATACGTTAATAACTCCATTGATAGTATCATTTGAAGGATCCATATCACTAGCACCATTGATATTACTAGCCCAAATAGCGACATCATAAGTTCCTGCTGTAGTTGGGTTCCATGCGGTATTATGGTCAAATGGATAGTTATCATAAGTGTTAATAGTTAAATTAGAAAGAGACTGAGTTACAGCAGCTCCACCATTTATAGAATAATTTACATCCATCGATGTAATGGCATTAGATCCTAAATTGGTTATTTCACCAGAAATAGTGAAGGGAGCATTAGCCAAGATTAAGTAAGGAAATGTAGTTACCGCTATTCCAGAAGCGTCAATAGCACTTTGAGAGCCATAGATAAATTCATAGTAGTGGTTATCATCAGGGAGAGCACTGCTTCCAGCAACATTGGATAATTGTGGAGAACCACTTACCATAGTAGCAGTAGTTGCATCTATTTGAATTCCTGCTGTTACAAGTGGATTGGCTGCACTACTGTGTCTTTGATCTACAATATAAATTTTATTAGATCCCTCTTCTAAAACAATAGACCAGTAAGACCAGCTTCCAGCAGTGTAGGACGTGAAAAATATCCAGTGTTGTTGACTTCCAGCAGTTCCAAAAGTTTTAGTGCAAATATTATCATTAGATCCTGAACCCTCAATTCCCCATACTAAAATTGAATTATCTGGTATAGCAGGGTCCGGTATTGCTGCATTTCCAGCACCAGGAACAGCAGTTACTGAAGTAGAGAAAGTTAATACACCAGTAGATGAAACTTTGTATTGTGTAACCGGTGATCCATTAAAATCAAAATTAAATGGGATAGTCTCGGTACTTGACCAGATAGGAGTAGATTGGCTTGGCCCTAGAATTACGGTCCATGATGGGTCTAATCCCGATCCACTAGGGTATTCACTATCACCATTCAAGCCGCCAGGGTTACCCGGAGTTGCTGCAGGTAAGTAATAATATTGTGAGAAAGAGTAGGAGGATATAAATAATATACCAACTAAAAATGTAAGAAATTTATTCATAATATGATTTTTGATTTTATTATAAATGTATGAAACAAAATCTATATTCTCAATTTTCTCATTAAATAAAGAGAAAACCATATAATAATACCAGAAATAAGTCCCCAAATCAAACCTGTTAATATTAAGAGAAAACTCGAATTTATATTAGTCATGGAGTTAATTAAATTAGCATAAAAGGGGTTATTAATTAAGTAGGTATCTATGAAAATTATTTGAATTAAGCTGCAATCAAAACCCCATGAAAGTCCAATAATTATACTGTGTAATAGTATTTGTGAATTTAATTGTTTGTTTAAATATAGAATGGTAGCAATAATCATAACAATCAAAATATATATTTCTTTTTCTTGGCACCATCCTAAAGTTGTTGAGATTCCCATAAAGACTCCAAAAATTCCAGTTTGAAGAATAATTTTTTGATTAAGATTTGTTAAATTCATATTTCATACGATTTAAGCCTTAAATTAGTAAAATTCTATGGAAGAAAATATAAATTTAAAGGACATTTTAAAGAGTTCTGATACCACGATTATTGACGTAAGAACAGAGGAAGAGTTTATGATAGAAAATTCAAATCATTCAATAAATATTGTTTTAGATCAAATTCCTGATAATGTCAATGAAATAGCTAAAATGCAGCCTGTCGTTTTATGTTGTACTGCTGGAGTTAGAAGTGAACAGGCTGTAAACTTTTTAAAAGAGAATGGATTAACCCAAGTTTATAACGGGGGTTCTTGGATTAATGTTCAAACCATGTTAGATAGTTAAAAAATGAATAGATTTTTTATTGTACTCATTTCATTTTTCTTGTTGTATTGTTCCAATGGTGATGACAGTTCATTTTTAGAAGTCCCTAATAAAGTTCTTGATTTAGAATCTCATCAATTGGTAGAATTAATTAAAGAAAATCCAGGGGTTATATTAGATGTTAGAACGCCTAATGAAGTAAGCGGGGGGCATTTAGAAAACGCCAGCTTTATTGATTATTATGATGAAGATTTTTTAGAGAAAGCGAGTTGGATTAAAAAAGATCAACCTATATATATCTATTGTCATGGAGGTGGAAGAAGTGCAAAAGCTGCTAATCAGCTAATTTCTTTAGGGTTTAAAGAGGTTTATAACTTAATTGGTGGCTACAGTAAATGGAAAGCTGATGAGTTCCCAATTGTTGAGGGAGTAAATAATAATTTGTCTGTGTATAAAACTTACTCAGAGAATTCATTAAAGAATATAATTAATCAGTCTGAAGATGTTGTTTTAGTTTTTAAAACCCCTTGGTGTTTGCCATGCAAAAGATTAGATCCAGTTCTTGATAGTTTTAAGCTTTTAAATCCATCATGGGATGTTGTTATTATCAATATGGATAATAATAAAGATGTTGCAAATTTATATGAGGTTAATTCTGTTCCTACCGTACTTGTTTTCAAAAATAAAAATTTAATTTTCAAAGAAACAGGGTATTTAAACCACGAATATTTGATGGAAAAAGCATTAAAATGACAAAATGTCATAATTAATTTTTAAATAATGACATTTTGTCATTATAATTCATACTTTTTTCTTTATTTAGGTCATTTTTTCAATTTTTCCAGTAAAGGCATAGCGATTGTACAATGTGATGTATAATTATTAAATAAAAAATATGAAAACTTTAAAAAAATATGAATCGCCATTTGAAACTTTACTAGGAAATTGGTTAAATGATGAATTTATTGGTTTGCCTACACGTGAACATTCTTTAAAAACATTACCTGCAGTGAATTTAATTGAGAATAATAATAATTTCTCCATTGAGCTGGCAGCTCCAGGATATGATAAAAAAGATTTCAAAATTGAGTTAGATAATTACCAACTTTCAGTTAGTTTAGAAAAAAACACTGAAAATAATTCTATCAATTATTCAAAGAAAGAATTTGATTATTCTTCTTTTTCAAGGTCTTTTAAATTGCCTAAAAGTTCAGATTTAAATAAAATAAATGCAGCATATCAAAACGGAATATTAAATATTTCAATTGCTAAAAAGAAAGAGGCAATTCCTCTTCCTGTAAAGTCAATTAAAATAGCTTAATATAAGTTGAAAAATAATGTTTGATAAGACGGGGCTTGCTCCGTCTTTTTTTTATATATGTAATTCAAACATGGCAAAAAGTATACTTCCAAATGAAAACATCATTACAGAATTAATGACGGTGCTATACCTGAGTTCATCTCTATTATATCTTGATATAAAATAAGCAGGAACATATAAAAAATTAAATAATATTATGGAAGAGAGCATGAGGATTGTCGCCATAGGCCAATGCATTATTTTGAAAATGAATCCTAGTCCGAGAACAGTACCTAAAATTATTCCAATACTGTAAATTATTTGATCCTTTGAAAAGGATTCTTCCTTAAATTTTTTTAAAATTATGAGAGGAATAAATAAAAAAGCAAATGAAAAACTCCCAAGAATAATCATAACTGCAGCACCTGGCCAGTGCATAATTTTAAATAAAGAACCAGATACTATCAAAAAAGTGGTTATTAGTGCAATAAAGTAGATGGTTTTTTTCATGATAAGAATTTATAATTTACATTAATATATAAATTTTAATTTTAATGACTCCTTTTCAAAGTATTTTTTAGATGTATTAAAATCTATATTTACCTTTATAAAGCTTAAAAATTCCATTTTGAAAGTTATTTTATATGTATCCTTTTTTTTATTTACTTCCAAGAGTATAATTGCTCAAGTAAATCCAAATAATATTGAAATTGTCAGAGGAGAATATGGAACACCACATATATTTGGTCAAACAGATGAAGAAGTAGCTTTCGGATTAGCTTGGGCTCATGCTGAAGATGATTTTAAAACAATTCAAGAAACATTTTTGCCTTCAAAATCATTAATGGGACATTACCAGGGAAAAGAGGGAGTGAAGCTAGACTATATATCTCAATTATTAAAATGTGAAGAATTGGTAGAAAAAGAAATGCGAAGTTTTTCACCTAAATTTTTAAGTGTCGTAAATGGATATGTGGAGGGATTAAATGCCTATGCCAAAAAATTTCCAAATAAAGTTTTGGTAAAAAAATCATTTCCAATGACTAGTAAAGAATATTTAGTTGGGTTTAATTTTGTTATTCATTTTTTCTCTGATATATCAAAAGTTTTAAAAGATTTATATTCTAATGACATTCCTCTAATTCAAGATTCTGTATTAAATAATATTGGCTCAAATGGTATGGCCTTCAACAAGAGTAAAACAAAAGATAACAAAACATACATAAACATTAATACTCACCAACCACTGGAAGGACCATTTTCTTGGTATGAAGCTCATTTGCACAGTGAAGAGGGTTGGAATATGTTAGGAGGTTTATTTCCTGGATCTCCTTTTCCATTTATTGGTACTAATGAAAATTTAGCTTGGACTCACACCTACAATTATCCAGATTTAATAGACGTGTATCAAATGCAAGTTCACCCAAAAAAAAATAATTATTATTTATATGATGGAAAATGGACCAAATTTGATATTTCGAGAGCTAAACTGAAAATTAAACTTAAAACAGGTTTGGTGATTCCTCTTAGAAAAAAAATTCTTTGGAGTAATTATGGTCCAGTCGTGAAAAATGATAGTGGTTTATTTTCATTTCATTTAAATGCTTTAGAAAATATCTCTGCCATTGAGCAATGGTATCAAATGAATAAAGCTGAAAATTTTACAGATTTTAAAAAAGCATTACAAATAATGGGGATACCAAGGTTTAATATTGTTTATGCAGATAAAGAGGATAATATATTTTATATGAGTAACGGTCAAATACCACTTAGAGACTCTAACTATAATTGGGCTTCTACACTTCCTGGAAATACTTCCAAAACTAAAACAAAAGGATGTTTTTCAATTGATGATTTACCACAGATGAAAAACCCAAAAAGTGGTTATATTTTTAATACCAATAATACCCCATTTAACTGTTCACATAAGGATGATAATTTAAGAGAAGAAAATTTCCACTCAGCTTTAGGATACAGAGAGAAGTATAATAACCGTAGTTTAAGGTTTGAGGAGTTAATAAGTAGTTATGATAAAATTTCTTATCAAGATTTAATTGATATTAAGTACGACCAACAGTATGCTAACCCTATATTTTGTCCATTTAAAATCAACAAGGTTTTTGATTTTAGTTGTGAAGATTCTTCAGAATTTAATGATCTTCTAAAAATTATACAAAGTTGGGACAGAAAAGCTGATGTAAATAATATTGGAGCAGCTCAGTTTAGTATTTTTTTTAAAAATCTAAGAAAAAAACTTAATAAAATAGAATTTGATTTTGAGGAAGAGATTCCTGACACAATAATTAGAGAGTGTCTTCAGCTAACTCAGAACCATCTCATGAAAAACTTTAATAAATTAGATATTTCATTAGGAGAATATCAAAAACATATAAGATTAAATATAGAAATGCCAGTTGGTGGATTAGTAGATATGATAGCAGAATCATCCTCCAAGAAATATAAAAATGGTAAAGTCAAAATTGTAAAAGGTGATTCTTATATCATGCTTGTAAGATTTGGAGATGGACTTCCTGAAATAGAAACTGTTTTACCTTACGGAATCAGTAATGATTCAACGTCAATTCATTTCACAGATCAAATGAAAATGTATGTTAATCATGAAAGAAAAAAAATGACTTTGAATAAAGCAGAAATTTATAATAATTCTTCAAATATTTATCATCCAAAATAATGATATAATAATTTTACTTAAATTCATAAGGTTATAATTCACTATGTTAAGATTGTTATTATTTATTTCTCTGACTTTTAAACTGTTCTTTGTCTTTTCACAATGTGTTGTAGATACCAGTTATACAGCTCCCGGAATTTATCCAGATCCCTTACCTGATGGCTATGTCGGTCAACCATATTCACAAGACATAACTTTCATTATGCCATTAGATACAATGGGAGCAGTAATACAAAACTTTGAAATTGTTAGTATTGGACTTCCAGTAGGTTTAAATTGGATTTGTAATAATGTTATAAATAACTGCAACTACAATCCTCAAAATAACCAATATGGATGTATCAATGTTTTTGGAACTCCTCTTTTGGTAGGTCAATATGATGTCAATGTGAGTGTGTTGGTAGATGTTGTTTCTGCTGGACAAAACATAGATAATGTACCTATAGATTTTCCTATTACTCTTAATATTAACAATCCTTCTTTGGGTAATTCTGGTTTTTCTTCATCTCAAATTTTAGGATGCACTCCCTTAGACGTCAATTTTACCAATAACAATCCTGGTTTATTACAATATTATTGGGATTTTGGAAATGGTCAATCTAGCACCTTGGAAAATCCAACAACTCAAACTTATAACAGTGCTGGAGTGTTTCCTATTTATTTTGAAGGATATAACAATATGGATACAACAGATTTATATACACTAACTAGTGTGACTATTAATAGTATTAGCGGAGGTTGGGGTCCAGAATGGATTCCATTTGTTTATACTTCAAACAAACCTGATCCTTATTTTATATTGAGAGAAAATGGCAATTTAATTTATCAATCTAATTTTGTTTTAAATGATAATGGCCCTAATACTTGGAGTGTTAATATAAATTTAAATGCTGACAGCGTTTATACTATAGATGTTATGGATGCAGATCAAACTGCTGCATCTGCTAATGCTTGGGAATTAACTTTTGGTACAGACGATTATATAGGATCTTATACTATTGATTTTCAAACATGTATTCAATGTAATGCAGGGAGTGATGCTGTGATAAGTGATTCTATTACTTACCAACAAATTTTACCTGTACCTGTAGTTCAAAGCGTGGACACTATAAGAGTTGGTATCCCTCCAGGCAAACCTAATATTAATTATGATTCACTTAATTATGTAGTCTTTACAGATTCGGTAGATTATTCGCTCCAGTGGTATCTTGATAGTAATATTCTTTCTGGACATACTGATCCCATTGATACCATAACTCAGTCAGGGTTTTATTACGTAAACGTTTATAACAACTTTGGTTGTGTAAACAGTTCAGATTCTATTTATGTAATTTATTGTGATCCATCTGTGGGTTTTAATATTGATTTAGATGGTGCGTCTAATTTATACGTAACTAATTACTTAAGCGGTTATCAAATCAATTGGCTTAATAATGGACAAATTATACCTGGATTAAACACGAATATAATTTCCCCCACTGTAAGTGGAGATTATCAGGCTTTGTTATCAACTTTAACTGGCTGTAAATATTTTTCTAACATATACAGTTACTCTCTTCTAGTTGAAGAATCTAATTATGATTTTAAGTGTTTCCCAAATCCTTCCAATGAACAATTAATTCTTTCTTGGGAAGGTCAAGAAATCCAATCACTAGAGATTTATAATTACAATGGTCAATTGATTGATCAGTTAGATCTAAATTACTCTCCTCATACGGTTAATACTNCCAACTATGCCAATGGGTTCTATTTACTTAAAATAAATATAGATAAACAAAATTCATTTTTTTACATTAAACACCTAGTAAGACATTAATTATCTATTAATTTGTAGAATAAAACACAATCAAATTATCTGGATTTGTTAAGTTATTCTGTCTACAAAAATAAAAGCTCCATAAAGTGGGTAACCTTTATTCATGGAGCAGGTGGAAGTAGTTCCATCTGGTTTAGACAAATAAGAGCCTTCAAAAAAGAATTTAACGTTTTATTAATTGATTTAAGTGGACATGGTAAAAGTAAGTCAAGGTTCAAAGAACAAAGTAAACAAGGATATACTTTTGATTTAATAACAAAAGACATTAAAGATGTTTTAACCCATTTAAATGTTAAATCCTCTCATTTTATTGGAGTTTCATTAGGAACCATTATAGTAAGAGATTTAGCTGAAAATCATCCAAAATTAGTGGAGAGTTTAGTCTTGGCTGGAGCTATNTTAAAGTTTAATATTCGTTCTAATTTTTTAATGCGTTTTGGAAATTTTTTTAGATCGTTAGTTCCATACATTATGTTATACAAACTTTTTGCTTTCATTATAATGCCAAAAAAAAATCATAAAGAATCTCGTTCATTATTGGTTGAAGAATGTAAAAAACTTTATCAAAAAGAATTTATAAGATGGTGTAAATTAACAGCAGGAATTAATAAGATACTNAAAGTNCATAGGTCTAATGATATTAAAATACCNTCTTTATATATTATGGGAAGAGAAGATCACTTATTTTTACCATCTATTAAGCAGGCAGTTGCTTCATACTCCAATGCTATTTTGCATGTAGTTGAAAACGCGGGACATGTTGTTAATGTTGATCAGCCGTCGGAGTTTAATTCGACAGTAATTAAATTCCTTAAATCACAATAATTACTTTTAGAGAACATTATTTGCATATTTGCCAAAAATTAGCATNTAAAATGAGAATATTTTTAGTTTTATTTTTCTATGTAGTGTCAATAAATTCTTTTGCTCAAAAAGGACAAGTGGTAGGAAAGGTAGTAGATAATCAATCAAATGCTTCAATATCCTATGCCACAATAAGCTTACTTCACTTAGGTGATTCTTCTTTTTTAAAAGGTGTAATTTCTGATGAGCAGGGNAAGTTTAAAATTGAAAACATAGTCTTAAATCAATCTTACTTGTTAAGAGTTACATTTATTGGATATAAGACTTTATTTAAAAATATTGATTTTAAAAATGATAAATTAATCAATCTCAATGAAGTTGTGATTTCTCCAAGTGCTGAACTCCTTGATGGTGTTGAGGTTAGGTCAGATCAGCCTATGGTTACTTTTGAAATTGACAAAAAAGTAATTAATGTTGAGCAAATGAATACTGTTGTCTCNCAAACAGCAGTTCAAGTATTGGCCAATATTCCAAGTATTTCAGTTGATATTGATGGAAATGTTTCTCTAAGAGGCTCNCAGGGTTTTACGTTACTTATTGATGGAATACCATCTACTATGCCAAGTNCAGAAGCTTTACAGTTAATACAAGCTTCTAATATNAAAGATATTGAAATAATTACCAATCCCTCTGCAAAATATGACGCTGAGGGAACTGCTGGAATCATTAATATAATTCTAAAAAAGAATATTCTTCAGGGAGTTTCAACATTAATAAATATNAANGGGGGGAATTCAGCAAATGGAACTGATTATTGGAATTATGGAGGTGATTTTATAACCAGTATCAATAAGGAAAAAGTAAAATTNAATATTGGAGGTCAATGGGTTAATAGAAATCAATTTAGAGATATTGAACAAATTAGAANAACTACTNTAGGTNNTCAAGNATCTAAAATTNAAAGTGAAGGNTTGCATCGTTATTTTGGNACAAATTANGGAGGAAATATAGCTATGGAGTATAGACCAAATAAGAATGATTTTTTGAGTATAGGTACCAGTTCTAACACTAGGCAGTGGAATGCAGCAGCAAACTATTTTTTTGAAGAATATTTAGATGATTCTTTGACTAATTCTTACGAAAACAGAGAAAGAACTCTTAGAGATTTTTTATTTCTTTCTTCAAGTTTTGCTTACCAACATTTGTTTAATAACGATAAAGAACATTATATTTCTTTGACCTCTACTTACAATTTGTACGACGGGAAGGAAGATGCTCAAGCAGAATTTTTTTCTGAAAGTCAATTACAATTAGGAGGAAATAGGAATACTGAGATTGGTCCTACAAATGCTATTCGTGTAAGTTTAGACTATCAGTACCCTATGGTCAACAACTTAAAATTACAATTGGGAGCGAGAACAGATTTTGGGTATAGTAGTGATAATCAAGATTCTTACAGCTATGATTTGAATACTCAAGATTACTTTCGTTTAGATTCTTTTTCAACAGATGTTAATTATGTTCAAAATGTTTATGCTGGGTATGGAATTATTAATGGAGAAATTAATGACAAACTTGGTTTTCAATTTGGGGTTAGGGGAGAATACACTGATCGTTCTATAAAGCAAACTTTAGAAAACAATGAGTTAATAATTAATAGAATGGATTGGTTTCCATCATTATTTTTCTCCTACAAATTAAATAAAAAAAATCAGCTTAAAGCCAATGCTTCTAGAAGAATTAATCGTCCAAGAAGTTGGCATTTAGAACCCTTTATTTCGTGGGAAGATCCTTATACTGTTAGACAAGGAAATCCAAATTTACTTCCAGAGTATATTCAGTCTTACGAGTTCGGTTACATAAGACAATTGGAGAAAGGTAGCTTCTCAATAGAAATCTATGGCAGAAATACCAAAAATATAAGAGAAAGAATACAAGAAGTTTACGATACTAATGTTATAGTAAAAAGACCTGTAAATGCTGGCTTTTCTCATGCTGTTGGCGCAGAATTTGCCATAAATCAAAAATTAATTGATTGGTGGGTTTTTGATTTAGGTGCTAATATCTTTTACTTCAAGGTTGTTGGTCAAATACCAGGTTCTAGTTTAAATCAAGAAAGCGTTACATACAGAGGAAGAATTGCCAATAATTTCATATTGCCAAATGATTTTAAAATACAGTTCATAAGTAATCTTAATGCAGATATCATAAGCATACAGGGCTTAGATAAAGGTTTTACATCTTTTGATTTGGCACTAAAAAAAGATTTTAAAGAGGGAAGGGCATCAGGCACATTTCAGTTCACCAATATTTTTGCTACTCAAAGAAGAGAGACTTTTATAGATACTCCGGTGCTCTACTCTTATCGTTTAGCAACACCAAGATGGCCATTTATTTCTCTTTCTTTTAGTTTTCGTTTAAATAACTTTGACAATCTTGATAAAATTAAAACTGATAAAGGGTCAGAGTTCTAAATCATAGTTTTTCAACAATTGTTTAAAACTGCTGTTCGTAAAGTGTTGATATAAAACTAGTTGTTTATACTTGATTATATTTTTAATTATAGTAAGTTAGCAATATTAAACAAGAGATGCGAAGAGCACGAGAGTGTAGCATTTGAGAGTTTTGTTGATTACAATTTCTGCGAAAGATGTTGGTAGGTTTAAAATCTTCTAACTTTGAGAGACTTGTTCCGAAAGCAGATTTGTAATAAATGATAGAAAAGAAATTTTTTAAAGTTTGACAAAGCTTTCTAAGTTAAATTTCATGTAAGTGAGTTTAATATAAAACAAAGTAAAACCGGAAGGTTTGAAAAGTTTAGGCAAGTTTTACTTCAGGGTAAAATAAGTAAAATGTGAGAGATGGATTTGCCTTTTTGGCGATGAAATCAAAACTTCTAACTGTAGTTTAATGTTCATGTAAAATGAATAAAAGGCGGATTTATCGTAAGGTATTTCCGCCTTACTGTTTTATGTAGATAATGAATTTGTTCTCATGCCCAATTATTTAAATCTTGGTATAATCTATTTTTTCTCTGTTAATTTTCTGATTTTTTTTATCATAGTTTTTACTATTATTTGTATATTTCGCAAATGAAATTAAAGTATTTATTTTCCTTAATATTGTTTTATAGCCTTAGTCATGTTTTTTACTCTGCTGAATACACATGGACTGGGCAATATTCAACTTTTTATGATGCTGCTGGTAACTGGAATGTTGGTGGTGTAGAAAGTGGTGTTGTTCCTGGTTCGGGTGACAATATTACAATACCTGATGTTAGTGGGGCTTCAACTAGGAATCCTGAAGTTAGAGACTCAAGGTCAATAACTAATGTTTCTGTAAATGCGGGTGCGACCCTAAATATTAATGGTTCAGGAACATTAACAGTTTCTGGAACTTTTAATGCTAGTGGAAATACTACTTTTACCGGTTCAGGTACATTAGATTTAAGCGGTCCAGTTACAAGCTTGGGAACTTTTACTGAAAATACAGGAACGGTTATATATAGTGACGGTTCTTCTCAAAATATTGACGCTGATGATTATTATAATCTAACTATTTCTGGTGGAGCAACTAAAACTTTACAAGGAAACACCAATGTTGGAGGTAATTTGATTGTAACTGCATCTTCCACAATTTTAGATGTTAACACAAGAACATTAGATGTTTCTGGAACTAGTACTGTTTCTTCANCTGGTAAAGTAACTATTTCAACTGGAACTTTTGACGTAGANGGGGAAATTAATGCTGATGGTGGAAATGTTGAATTTACNGATGCGGGCTCTTTAAACTTAAGTTCTACAGTAACATCNTTAGGAACTTTTACNCAATCAACATCTACAGTAACTTATGATGGTNCNAGTGATCAAAATGTTGANTTTGATGATTATTANAATTTNGTNATTAANGGATCNTCTANCAAATCTNTACAATCTGGNGGTACTACGAATGTTTCCAATGATTTAACAGTTAGTGGTTCAGGAGCCATATTAGATGTTAATTCNCANACNTTAGANGTNAATGGAACAACTACCATTTCATCAAGTGGTAAAGTTACAATATCAACGGGAACATTCGAAGTAGATGGAACTATTAATTGTACAGCGAATTTAGAATTTACAGATGCTGGTTCATTAAATTTAAGTAGTACAGTANCCAGTCTTGGNACNTTTACAAAATCTACATCAACTGTTANTTATGATCAAGNTGNNNNTCAATCNATTGAAGATGTNAATTANTATAATTTAACNCTTTCTGGNAGNGGAAACAAAACNATTACNGAAGATACNGATGTTTCTAATACACTNGATNTNAANTCNGGAGTATTAGTNTTNAATACATCNTCTCANAAACTTNCNGTTGCATCNACNACTNTNGATGGTGGTTTTATNAATATNTCNNATGGNGAAATGGAATGNTCAGGNACATTNGATCATAATNNNGGNAANNTNACNATGTCTGGAGGCTTATTAGATTTAAACAGTACTTACATTTCTGCNAATACCAGTAATGTTGNTATTACTGGNGGAGANATTACNGCAGCTGGTGATTGGACTGGCGCTGCTGATGATGCATTTGANCCCTCTGGTGGTACAGTAACTTTTGATGGATCATCCGATCAAGATTTAACATTTAATGCTAGTTCNAANTTTTTCAATTTAACNATATCAAATACTGGAAGTTCTGATGTTGATGTTGCAAACGATTTAGATATTAATGGTAACTTAANAATCAGNTCAAATGCTGATTTTGANATTTCTGCNGCTTCTAATTTAGAGATTGCAGGTGATTTTACCAATTCTGGAACTTTTACAACTGACAACGAAACCATTACTTTTGATGGGGCTAGTAGTGCTAGTGAATCATGTCCTGCTATAAATGATGCAGATGTTAACATTGTTGTAAATAAATCTGATGCGAGTGGTACAGTGACTTTTGCTAATTGTACTGTTAATCAGTTTACGGTCTCTGATGGAATAGCCAGCGTAGGTACTAGTACTATCACTGCAGATGATGCCATAACAGTTTCCAGTGGTGCAGAACTAACGATTTCGTCAGGAACATTTAATGCAGATGGAGCCTCTGACATTGATGGAACCTTATCAATTACTTCTACNGGAAAATACGATGCTGATGCTGATTTTGATGCTACAGGNGCTACTGTNACCTTTTCNGGTGCAGGTTTTATTGAAATGTCTGGTTCTGTTACCAAACTGGGTTCTAGTTTTACAGAAGGNTCTGGNACTGTAGAATATGATGGTAGTGGTGCACAAAATATTTTTAACACAACCTATAACAACTTAATAATTGACCAAAATTCAACTAAAACTGCATCTGCTAATTTAGATGTAGATGGTGATTTGACAATTGATAACAGTGCTACATTAAGCATGTCGGCTTCTAATTTTACATTAGATCTTGAAGGAAATTTTACAATTNCATCTGGAACTTTCACANCCGGAACTGGTAGTCATGATGTTGCTGGTAATTGGGACGACAGTAATTCAAGTGGAGGTTTTACTCCTACTGCTGGAACCATAACAATGAGTGGAAGTAGTAAAACAATAAATACTCATTCTGGAAATAATTTTTTCAATTTAACATNAACAGGGGATAAGACAGTTCAATCGGAGNTAGANATTAATGGAAATTTAACAGTTTCTAGTGGCGAATTTGCCTTAGGAGCTAATAATGTAGATGTTGCATCAAGNAAAACAGTAGATTGTGATGGAACCATTAGTTTGTCAACAAGTGTTTTTACAGCAAATGGACCATCAGATTTTACAAATGGCACATTAAGTATTTCTAGTACTGGTACTTATGATGCGAATGGCACTTTTACTGCTGCAAGTGGAAATGTAACATTTACAGGTGCAGGATTTTTAAAATGTAACAATACAGTTTCTAATTTAGGTACACTAACAATTACTTCTGGAACAGTAGTATATGATGGAGCTAGCACTCAAACAATACGTACAGATAATTATTACAATTTAACGATCGATCAAAGTGGAACAAAACAAGCTTTAGGAACTTTAGATATTTCTGGGGATTTAACAGTTTCCAATGGAGCCGTTTTTGATATTAATGGACAAACCGCTGCTGTCGGGGGAAATTGGAATGATGCAGGTGGAACATTTCAGGCTACTGGAGGAGGCGTACTTTTAACTGGAGGAAATGCCAATATTACAACAGGCGGTTCAAACTATTTTTCAGCTTTAACAATCTGGTCCACAGGCACTAAAACTGCTCAAAGTTCTCTAGATATTAATGGCAATTTTACATTTAATTCTGGAACTTTTGATATCAATGGTCAGAATGCAGACGTTGCAGGAAATTGGAATGATGCCAGTGGAACATTTCAAGCTACAGGAGGAACAGTAACTTTAAGCGGAGGAAATACCGATATTACAACAGGAGGATCGAATTATTTTTCGGCTTTAACAGTAGATGCTACA
>NYYE01000044.1 GCA_002686655.1 Crocinitomicaceae bacterium
GAACAGGCTTTGAGTGCTTCTCTTGATGAAATTTCTTTCTTAGAGCATTTATTAGATAAGAAAATATATGCTTTTTTATATTCTTCAGTTGGCATTAATTAATTAATATCCATGAAGAAATTTTAAACTTTTTCTTAATTAAATTTTGATATTCAATGGCATTTTCTTTATTTGAAAATTTCCCTGCAGAAACTCTAAAAAGCTTTTTGACAAAAGCTAATTGACGCGCTTTAAATGATTTTTCACTTAGGTTTTTAATTAACTTTTTGGCATTAGACTCATCGCTAAATGAACCAATAATAACTTCAAAGCTTATTGGTTTAACTACATTTTTTGATATTGATTTTAAAGGGGGAACTTCATCTTTATTAACATTGACCTCTACAATAGTATTAATATTTTTCACAGTTTTTTCTTGAGTTGATATAGAGGCAACTTTTTCGTCCGGCGAATTTTTATTAAAATTTAAATTCTTTGGAGTATCAATCTTTTTGTAGGTGAAAGGGTTTAAATCAGAATAGCTAAAACTTTTACTGTTGTTAAATAAATCTGTTTTCATAGGAATCCAAGCAGAATAAAATAAAATAACAATGGCAGCAGCAGCAGCAGTCCAATTTTTGATTTTAGTTTTTGAAATTGGAGATTGAGTGAGATTAATTATTTTTTTGGTAGGTTTTGAAATACTAAATTCTCTAATATTAATGGGTTTTAAGCCAAAAGAATCTAAAAGTAAATTTTCTGATTGTTGTTTGAAATTTAAAACTCCTTGATTTCGAAAAAGCATCCCGATACCCTCAAATAAATATTTACTTGAGTTATCTAATTCATTATTGATGTTATCTAATAAGATTGATAACTTCTTATTAGATTCTTGAAAAGAAATAGAATGTCTTTGAGCAATTGCATTAACTAATAGACCGTCGTTATTGGTTAAATTTTTATTAAATAAAATTTGTTTAAACGGCGGGGTGAAAGTATTATTAATTGAATTTAATTTTGCAGGTGAATATTGAGCAACAAATCCTCCAAGATTAGGGAAAATTACACAATCGTGAATTTGAAGTAATTCTATAATAATTTTATTAACCTCTAACATAATGAATAGACCAAAAATAATAAATATTGTACCAAGTTGCTAAAAATAATTTGAAATAAAATAACTGCTTATTTTTTAAAACTTTGGTAAATTTTTTGCGCTTTAGAAAGTCCAATAAAGTCTTCTAATTCCTTAAGGGAGATTTTCTTTATTACATTTATAGACTTGTATTTTTTTAAAAGCTGAGTAATGGTTTTTTCTCCAATCCCATTAATAGCACTTAAATCTGTTTTAATAAGTCCTTTCATCCTTCTGTTCCTATGATGAGTAATTCCAAATCTATGAGCCTCATTTCTCATACTTTGTATTACCTTCAATGTAGGTGTTTTTTTATCTAAATATAAAGGATATTGATCTCCAGGAAAGTAAATTTCTTCTAGTTTTTTAGCAATTCCAATGATGGCAATTTTTTTGGTTAAGTTTAGTTTTTTTAAGCTTTTTAAGGCGCTAGACAACTGCCCCTTCCCTCCATCTATTACAATTAGCTGAGGTAGTGGTTTATCTTCATTAAGAAGCCTTTTATATCTTCTATATATCACCTCTTCCATCGAAGCAAAATCATCAGGTCCTTCAACAGTTTTAATATTAAAGAGTCTGTAGTCTTTTTTTCTAGGTTTGCCATTTTTAAAAACAACACAAGCTGCTACAGGAAAATTCCCTTGAATGTTAGAATTGTCAAAGCATTCCATAGTAACAGGTAATTCTTTAAGTCTTAAATCTTTTTGAATAATTTTCAAAAGCTTAGAGATAGAAGTTTCTGGATTTTTAACGGCTTCCGTTTTTAAATACTCTATCTTTTTTGCCAAAGCATTTTTCCTAGACAACATGAGCAAAGATTTTTTATCACCACGCTTTGGAAACAAAAAATTTATTGGATAATCAAAAGATAGGTCAAATGGTAAAATGATTTCTTTAACATGGTCAAAAAAGTTATTGATGTTTTCTGCTAATAGGAAATACAATATTTCAGGGTCAGTTTCATCTAATTTTTTTTGAACTACAGTTGTTTTTGATTTTGTTATAGCTCCATTCATCACTTGAATAGCATTTACAAATGCATATTTTTCATCACTAACTATATTTAACACTCCCAAAGAAGTTAAGTTAGAATCTACTACTACAGATTTTGACTGAAAATTTTCAATGTTTTTAATTTTTCTCTTAATCTTTTCTGCTTCCTCAAATTGATACTTTGAAGCATGATTTTGCATTTCAAATCTCATTGATTTTAAAACCTTAGAGGTGTATCCATTTAATACTTGTTTTACATTACTTATTCTTTGTTCATATTCATCAACAGTTACATCTCCTTGACAACAACCTTTACAATTGCCAATATAAAAATCAACAGAGGTTTGAAAAACACCACTATCTACCTTTTCCTTATTTAATTGATGTTCGCATGTTCTTATATCAAAGTTGTCTTTCACTAATTCAAGAACTGTCTTCACCACTTTAACAGAGGGATAGGGTCCAAAATATATAGATCCATCCTTAACTTTTTTTCGTGTATAGAAAATTCTAGGGAAAAACTCATTTTTAATACATATCCATGGATAAGTTTTATCATCTTTTAATTGAATATTGTAGCGTGGCTGATATTTTTTTATCAATGAATTCTCCAATAATAAGGCGTCAATTTCAGAATCAAGATGAATGGTTTTTAAGTCTGCAACCTTTTGAACCATTACTTGAGTTTTTTTATTCTCAAATTTTACTTTATTAAAATAAGAGGCTACTCTGTTTTTTAATTTTTTGGCCTTGCCAACATAAAGTAAAGAGTCACTTGAGTCGTAAAACTGATAAACCCCTGGAACATTTTCCAGAAGTTTAATTTGTTGTTTTAAATCTAAGTTAGAACCAGACATGAAATGTAAAAATAAGGAAAACCTATTTTTTTCTATTTATTGAATAGTTGATGAGTCCGATAAATGCCTCTTTAGATGGAGAAGATGGAAGATAATCTAATTGTTTTAGGGCTAAATCTTTATAATAATGCATTTTCTTTTCTGCATAGTGAATACCTCCCTCATTAATAACCATAGAAATAATTTCATTTATTTTTTTGGAATCTTGTTGGTCTTTCTTAATAGTGTTAATAATTAATTTTTTTTGTTTTTTCTCCACTTTATTCATAACATAAATCAAAGGAAGTGTTAATTTTCTTTCTTTGATGTCTATACCGGTAGGTTTACCTATTTCATTAGAAAATCCATAATCGAAAATATCGTCTTTTATTTGAAATGCCATACCAACATAAATACCAACTTTTTCCATATTGGCTATTAATTCTTTGTTTTTTGTGACAGAGCAAGCACCGGTGGCACAACAAGCAGCTACTAATGAGGCGGTTTTTTGCTTGATGATTTTATAATATACTTCCTCTGTTATATCCATTTTTCTAGATTTCTCCATTTGAAGAAGTTCTCCTTCTGACATAGCTTTAACCGCTTTACTAACTAGGTGTAACAAATCAATCCTATTTTTTGAGGTAGTTAGAAGCAGTCCTTGAGATAATAAAAAATCACCAACTAGAACTGCAATTTTATTTTTCCAAAGGGCGTTAATTGATAAAAATCCTCTTCTTTCTGAAGCATCATCTACAACATCGTCATGTACAAGTGTCGCCGTGTGTAATAATTCTATTAATGATGCAGCAATATAAGTTCCTTCCTCTACTGGAGCAATCATTTTAGCAGAAAGAAATACAAACAAAGGTCTCAACTGTTTTCCTTTTCTTTTTATAATGTAATGAGTGATTTTATCAAGAAGTGCTACATCGCTTTTCATAGCAGATTTGAATTTTTTTTCAAATAATGCCATTTCTTCTTTAACCGGTTTCTTAATATCGTCGACAGTCATAATTACAAAACAAATATCCTAAAATTAATAGTGTCACAAGGTTTTGAATAAGCTTAATTTATAATTCAAATATTAGAACCTAGATTTAAGGGTGGTAGTACATTTGAAATTTAATACTTCCCCATTTATAGAAAAACATTCAAAATAAATTAAATAAATTCCTATGGCTGCTTTTTGTCCATATTGATTTATCCCATCCCAAGTAAATTTTCCTTCAGAATTTAGCAACTCATTTGTTAAAATACTTTTTATTAGTCTCCCTCTGTTATCATATACAAAAGCATTTCCTACCATCCCAATTTGATCAAGTTTATAAGAGAAAATAGCAACATCTTCAAATCCATCATTATCTGGTGAAAACACTTCATTGACAGCATGAAAATTAACATCGGATATCTCTGATAACTTATACTGAGAATTGGAATTACCTGGTGTTCCCCAACCTACATTTTCGCCAGCACTATGCCATGCTAAATTAGAATTAACACTATTAAAAATAACTCTTTCTAATGACACACCTTCAGGATCATTAATTAATTCGAAATGAAGATCATCGGAATAACTGAATTGGTCAAGAATTATTGAATCAGCATTTAGAATAAAAACAGTAGCAGAGTCGTTAGGAAAGCTCGGTAAGTCCATTTGAATAAATCTAGAAGAATTATTTGATGGGTAGTCATTAATTGTTGAAGTGGAATCCTCTGTAAATAGAACTAACTCATTAGGGTTTATTATAAAATGTTGATTAATTCGCTTAAGGTTAGAAATTCCATTGTCATAATCAGCAATAAAGTAATTAAAAATATCAAAAGAACTATTGCTATGGTTAATTATTTCGACATAGTCTGATCCTCCAGCAAATGGATCAAATAAAATTTCATTTATTAAAATTTCCCCTTTTTGAGCTGTATCAGGAACAATGATTTGAATTGTATCAAAAAGAGAATTTCCTGCTAAATCATTTATATTTTGAATGCTTAAATTGAGTATTTGATTACCAGCAAATGTTTGCTGAAAAATAAGCTCATATCCAGATAGGGAATTATTTACAGACAAAGGGTAAGAAGGTATATTTCCAATTAAATTAAAGTTATTTATGTTCAAGGCGCTATTATTAACAGGTTCTGAGAACTGAATTTCTAAAGCATTTGGAGAAATTACCGAAGCATTTTGAATTGTAGCGGGAAGTGAATCAATAATAATATTTCCAATTATATTTATATCATCAAAATAAATATTGTCATTATTTGAAGAAGTATGTTTACTCCATAGACCTGAAAAAGTTGAATAGGTATGTGTTAAATCAGTTGCTCCTAATTCATAAATGAAATTATTCCCCCCTGTAGAGTCACAAAGTATTTCCCAATTGCCATTAATGTCTCTATTCACTCTCACTCTAAATTCCGGGTTAATTCCAAAGGATTCATGTAATGAAGATGCTAATAACGTAGTAGATAAACCATCTTGCCTATAAAGTTTTAATTTATCCAATGCACCATTCTCTCCAACTCTTATAAAATAACCATTAAGATAACCTTGCAAATTATTATTATTTGATACCAAATAATATCTAAAGTTATTATTGTTTGATGGGGAAAAATCCATTTTTACATAAAATTCCCACGAGATATTTGATGCAAAATCTAGAGTTCCAGTTTCAACACTTAAATAAGAAGTGTCCGTTAAGGAGGGAGCATTAAGTTGGAGTTTAAAATTTGCATTCACTATAAATTCTGAAGTGTCACCTCCCCACTGAGGATTGTTGGTAAAGTCTCCATCAGAAAAATCATCGCTTAGTTGGCCAAAATGGGGGAACGATAATAATATTAAAATAGATAGAGACCCTAGAAGACGCATATGATAATTTTGTAGAAATAAATATACTACTTTTGAATAAAGTCAATGTATGAAATTAGCTATTATAGGATGTACAGGATTGGTAGGAAGTGTAGTTCTAAAAGTTTTAGATGAATTTTCCGTTAAAATCTCTAATCTTACTCTCGTAGCATCTCCAAAAAGTATAGGAAAAAAAATTGCATTTAGAAACAAATATTTAACTATTGTCTCCGTTGAGCAAGCAGTAAAGGAAAAACCAGATATTGTAATTTTCTCTGCAGGAAGTTTGGTTTCTGAAAAATGGGCACCAGAATTTTCAGCAGTTGGATCTAAAGTTATAGACAATTCTTCCTTTTGGAGAATGAAAAAAAATATTCCTCTTGTAGTCCCAGAAGTAAATGGTTTTAATATCAAAAAATCAACAAAAATAATTGCAAATCCCAACTGTTCAACAATTCAGTTAGCAGTTGCATTAAATGAAATTCATCAGAAATTTGGTCTAAAAAGAATTGTTATTTCAACCTACCAATCTGTTACAGGAACAGGAATTGCAGCAGTAACCCAAATGAATAACGAAAGAAAAGGCTTGAAAAGTGAAAAAATATATCCGCATCCTATTGATCAAAATTGTTTTCCTCATGGAGGTGATTTTTTAGAAAACGGTTATACAAGTGAAGAGATAAAACTGGTAGATGAAACTCAAAAAATTTTTAATGACAACAATATTAAAATTACAGCTACTGTTGTAAGAATTCCTGTAATTGGTGGGCATAGTGAATCTGTTAATATTGAAACCCATAGATCTTTTGAAATAAGTGATATTATTGAAAGTTTAAATAATACTGAAGGGGTAGTTGTTCAAAATAATTCAGAGACTTTTGATTATCCAATGCCCATTACAGCGCAAAATAAAAACGATGTTTTTGTTGGTAGAATAAGAGAAGATAATACCGTTGAAAATGGATTTAACTTATGGATAGTTTCAGATAATTTAAGAAAGGGTGCAGCAACAAATGCTGTTCAGATTGCTAATTATATTATAGAAAATAATCTTTTATGATTCTTTGATGAACGAGAAAATTGAAAGTGAAAATTCCAGCCATCTTGGAGAAGAATACATTCCTAAATTATTATTAAAACAGGCTCTTCCTGCTGCTATTGGGTTTATGGTGATGTCTATGAATATGATTGTAGACACCTATTTTGTAGGACAATATATTGGTGAATTAGCTATTGGAGCTATATCTGTTGTTTTTCCAATATCATTTCTTTTTTCATCAATTGGAATGTCCATTGGTATTGGGGGGGGAAGTATTGTTTCAAGATCACTAGGTGGTGGAGATCTTAAAAAAGCATTATTATCTTTTAACAACCAAATATCACTAACTATTTTTTTAGCATTAAGCGCTATTTTATTAGGCATTTTTTTAAAAATTCCCATATTAAATATTTTTGGTGCTAAAGGAGCTATAATGCCTTTGGCAAATACTTACTTTTCAATTGTACTAATAGGAATTCCTTTTTTAGCTCTTTCTATGATGGCCAATAACAATCTAAGAGCGGAGGGAAAAGCAAAAATTGCTATGATAGCTCTTTTAATACCATCCATTCTAAATATAATTTTAGACTATATTTTTATTGATATTTTTAATTGGGGGATGGAAGGTGCTGGTTGGGCTACAACCATTTCCTATATTGGGTGTGCGATTTACATCATTTTTTTTTATTTATCTGGTAGAGGGGAGTTAAAAGTAAGACTTGATTTATTTAAAATTAATAGAAAAATAATAAGTGAAATTTTTAGTATTGGTTCGGTTAATCTTGTAAGGCAAGGAACCATAAGTTTTCTAGCTGTTATCCTAAATAATACTCTTTACTATTACGGAAATCTTGAAGGAGGAATGGGTGGAGAAATTGCCATCTCTGTTTATGGCTTAGCAACCAGAATGACCATGTTTGCCTTATTCCCTCTAATTGGAATTGCTCAAGGGTTTATGCCTATTGCTGGTTATAACTATGGTGCAAAAAAATATATAAGAGTAAAAAAAGTCATTAACATTTCCATGATTAGCGGTTTCTTAATTGCTACCATTATTGGTGCTACTCTTATGTTAGGATCCGAAATTATTCCACATATATTTACCAAAGATCAAAAACTAATCAAGTTTGCTCCCAATGCAATTTTTTGGATATTTTCAGCAACGCCAATAATAGTTTTTCATTTAATTCCTCCTTCTTTCTATCAAGCAATTGGCAAGCCCATTCCAGCACTACTATTAACTTTAGTTAAGCAAGGACTTTTTCTAATTCCTTTAGTTTTAATTTTGCCATATTTCTTAGGAATTAATGGGATTTGGTATTCATTTCCAATATCAGATGTTTTATCAGCAGGAATTTGTTTCTTTTTCTTAAATCAAAGTGCAAAAAAATTAGTTAACTAGCTCGTTTTTATTGGCTAATTGTCCACAAGCTGCATCTATATCTTTACCTCTACTTCTCCTCACATTAACAATTACTTTATGAGACTCTAAATATGATGCAAAAGTATCAACTTTATCTTTTTGTGCTTGCTGGAATTTTCCTTGGTCAATAGAATTATATTCAATAATATTTACTTTACTAGGAAAAGATTTTCCAAATTGAACCAACTCTTTAGCGTCAGAAATTTCATCATTAAAATCTTTAAAAATAATATATTCTAATGTTGGTCTAATCCCTGTTTTTTCAACAAAATAAATCATAGCTTCTTTAAGTGAACTTAAAGAGTTAGACTCATTTATAGGCATTATTTTATTTCTTTTGTCGTCATTAGCAGCATGCAGAGATAAGGCCAAATTAAACTTTACTTTGTCATCTGCAAGTTTTTTAATCATTTTAGAAATTCCTGCGGTACTTACAGTAATTCTTTTGGGAGACATCCCAAGACCATTTGGAGAAGTTATTCTTTCAATAGACATTAATACACTTTTATAATTTAAAAGTGGTTCTCCCATGCCCATATATACAATATTAGAAATAGGAATATCGTAATCTTTTTTTGATTGGTTATTAATCATTACCACTTGATCATAAATTTCATCTGCATTTAAGTTTCTGACTCTTTTAAGTTTTCCAGTTGCACAGAAAGCACAATCCAAACTGCAACCAACTTGAACTGAAACACATGCTGTCATTCTTTTTTTTGTAGGTATTAAAACCCCTTCAATTACAGCATTATCGGCTAATAAAAATGCATTTTTAATAGTTCTATCTTTACTCTTTTGTGCTTCTTTTAATTGAACTGCATTTATTGTAAAATTATCTTCAATAAGCTTCCTAAAAGGTTTTGATAAATTGGTCATTTCAGAAAAAGCAATTGCTCTTTTTTTCCATAGCCAATCGTAAATTTGATTCGCTCTATATGGCTTCTCACCAAGTTCTACCATCTTTTTGGTAAGTTCTTCTAAGCTTAATTGTCTTATGTCAATTTTATGATCCATCAAAAAAAAACCTCGATAACGAGGTTTTAAAATTTAAAGAATTAACATGGCATCTCCATATGAGTAAAATCGATATTTCTCTTTTACGGCTTCTTTGTAAGCCTTCATTACTAAATCATGTCCGCAATAAGCAGAAATCATCATAAGTAAAGTAGATTTAGGAGTATGAAAATTAGTTATCATTGCATCAGGAATATTACACACATAAGGAGGGAAAATAAACTTATTGGTCCACCCTGAAAAAGGCTTTAATTCCTTATTCACAGTAACAGAAGATTCTAATGCTCTAGTAACAGTTGTTCCAATAGAGCAAACTTTTCTTTTATTTAATTTGGCATTATTTACCAATTTAACAGTCTCCTCACCTACATACAACTCTTCAGAGTCCATTTTATGTTTAGTAAGATCTTCAACCTCAACTGGTCTAAAAGTACCTAAACCAACGTGGAGCGTAATTGGAGTAAATTCAATTCCCTTGATTTCTAACCTCTTCATTAGTTGCTTACTAAAGTGAAGCCCTGCAGTGGGAGCAGCAACAGCTCCTTCGTTTTGAGCAAAAATAGTTTGATATCTATCTTGGTCTTCTGGAACAGGATCTCTCTTTATATATTTTGGTAATGGAGTTTGACCTAGTTTTGTTATCGTAGCTTTAAATTCATCATAAGACCCATCAAATAAAAATCTTAAAGTTCTTCCTCTAGAGGTTGTATTATCAATAACCTCAGCAACCAAATCATCTTCTTCACCAAAATATAATTTATTACCGATTCTAATTTTTCTCGCAGGATCTACCAAAACATCCCATAATAAACTTTCTCTGTTTAATTCTCTTAAAAGAAAGACTTCGATTTTTGCGCCTGTTTTTTCTTTGTTTCCATACATTCTAGCAGGAAAAACTTTGGTATCATTCATTACCATTACATCTCCATCATCAAAATAGTCGATGACATCTTTAAATGTTTTATGTTCTATTTTTCCAGTATCTCTATGGACAACCATCAATCTAGATTCATCTCTTTGGTCCGCTGGATATTCAGCAATTAGTTTTTCTGGTAATTCAAATTCGAATTCTGATAATTTCATATTACTATTTATAATTGAGGCACGAAATTAATAAAAATTATGATGCTTTTATGATATCAATCCATTCCTCTATTGATTTAGCCATTTCAATTTTAAATTTTCCTGATTTAATTCTTCTTAAGGAAATTAAATGCCCACCAGAATTTAAGGAAGAACCAATGTCTCTAGCAAGTGATCTCATATAGGTCCCTTTTGAACAATGACAACTAAAACCGAGGGTGTTTTTATTTAAAATTTTTAGTTGTAATTCATATATAGATATCAAATTTGGTTTTAGTTCAATATGTTCATTGTTTCTAGCATATTCATAAGCACGCTTCCCTTTGATTCGCTTGGCAGAAAATAATGGTGGTAATTGACTTATTTCTCCAGTGAATTTTTCTTCTATATTTTTTAAGATTTCTTTATCTAAATCTGGAATTAAATAATTCTGATCTATTACTGTTTCTAAATCAAATGATGGAGTAGTTGCACCAAGCCTAATTTCTCCTTCATAATATTTTGAATCAATAATTAGTTCATTTATTGTCTTGGTTTTTTCCCCAGTACATAAAATAATTAAACCAGTTGCCAGTGGGTCCAATGTTCCGGCATGACCTACTTTAATTTTTTTAATATTGAAATGATTTATTATTTCATATCTGATTTTTTTTACTACATCAAATGATGTCCAATTTAATGGTTTATCAATCGGTAAAATAGCTCCCTCAATAAATGAAATTTTAGTCATATAAATTTCCAGATAATTATTGAAAAAGCCACGATGAAGCAGTAAAATGAAAAATATTTTAATTTACTTGCTTTTACCAAACTAATCATCCACTTACATGCAAATAGTCCAGTTATAAAAGCAGCTGAAAAGCCTAAAAATAAAGGGCCATAAGAAACAGATTCAGACAATATATCCCCAGAAAAAATATCTTTCAATACTTTACCAAAAATTAAGGGTACAACCATTAAAAAAGAAAATTTTGCAGATGCAGTTTTGTCAACTCCCAAAATAACAGATGTTGCAATAGTAGCTCCTGATCTAGATATTCCTGGAAGAATTGCAATTGCCTGAGAAATACCAATAATAAAACTATTTAAAAAACTTATTTGACTAATTGATTCTTTAGACTTATCAGCTAAAAAAAGTAAAAGCCCAGTCAATATTAACATGGTTGCCACTAAGATTAATTGCCCATTGAAGAATGATTCTATTATATCTTCAAAAAAGACACCCACTGTAGCAGCAGGTATCATAGAGAAAATAATTTTAGTAGCAAATTGTCTTTCCGAATCATCTTTTTCTGTAAAGATTCCTCTTAAGATTTTTAAAATGTCTTTTCTAAATATGAATATTGTACTAAGAGCAGTTGCAAAATGTAAGACGACTGTCATTAGTAAACTTTCTTTTGCCTGGTAATCAGCATTAAAAATCTCTTTAGTGATTTCTAAATGCCCACTGCTGCTAACAGGAAGAAACTCCGTTAGTCCTTGAACAATTCCTAAAATTAGTGCAGTTAAATAATCCAATACAAACTATTGTTGCTTTTTCATTATTCCAAAAAGCACTAGTCCATATCCAAGCATGACCATAAAAGGGGCTAATGTAATTCTTCTAAAAGAAAAGAGCTCTTCTTCAATAAAAACATTGGGGTTTTCTGAGCCGCCTCCAGACATTAATATAAAACCTAATAGGACTACTAAACATCCAATAATGATGAAAATATAGTTTTTTTTCCCAAGAACCATTTTTGATTTTTCTTCCATATTAATGTAGTTTTTCAGATTTTACCCAAATGAATTTATTTAATGCAAAGTAAGTAGAAATTACACTTACTAGAATACCTGTTGTTAAAATTCCAAAAGCAACCTTAATAAAATCTAAAATTTCTCTATTTAATTCTGCCTTGCTAGAACTTAAAGATGTAATTATGCTTGGGTTAATATAAGTAAATGAATACCATAAAGAAACTAAAAATAAAATTGCTAAAATCCCTGATATCATACCATGATAGAAAGCCCTAAAAATGAAGGGTCTTCTAATAAAGTAAGACTTAGCACCCACTAATTGCATGGTTCTAATCATAAATCTTTTAGAAAAAACTGCCAATCTAATAGTGTTATATATTAATAAAATTGCGATGACTAATAAAACACTCGCAATAAAAATCATAATAAGTTCAAAATTTTTAAAAACATTCCCAATCTCTAAAAATTGTGATTCATTGTAGGCAACTTCAGAAATTATATGTTCATTTCCTTTGTAGATTAATGATGAAAAATTATGAGCACTATCTGGGTTTACATAAGAAGAGGTTAAATTAACATGAATAGAGGAGGGTAATGGGTTAACACCATCTAAAATTTCAAATGCATCTTCACCAACATGTTTCATCATCAATTTCTGGGCATCTTCTTTAGATACATATAAAGCATTTCTAACAATCCCATCCATTGATTTTAACTTTTTCTCCATCATTTTCACAGTTGATTCATCAACATTCTCATGAAAAAGTATGTCCATACTTAACTGTTCTTTTATTTCTGCTGATTTTTTATTGGCTGTAAGCATAAAATAAACAAAAACTCCAAAAAGAGTAAGCAGTAAAGTCATTCCAAAAATTGTTGAAATTTCTGCTAAAGAGTTTGACTTGTGAGATTTAGACATTATTGCTAATTTATAAGAATTAAATAGAAGATAGCTTTATTAACATTATAAAATTACTTTATTAAATTTATTTAAAAAAAAGAAATGAATAGATTGTCTTTAGTTACCTATGCAGTAATATTATTTTCAATGAGTTGCAATAATCTTGAAAATGAAGTTGTTAATAATTCAAATGAAAATTCAGCAATAAACAAATATAAAATTGCCTCTGATGAATATATTATTTGGAAAGCAAGACATATGAGAGATACTGTTGATGATTATGTAAGTAAATTATATATCAAAAATGGAGAAATTATTGTTTCAAATAATATTATTAAAAGTGGTTTTTTAAGTGTTGATGTTGGAACTATGAAGTTAGACAAAGAATTACCTAAAAATTTAATTAAACATTTAATATCACCAGGATATTTTAATTTAAATGCTTACCCAACAATTAAGTATGATATAAATAGAGTATCCAATGATTCATGTTTCGGGGAATTAAATGTTATAGGAATAAAAAAGAAGATTAACTTTCCCTTACAAGTAGATATTTTTGATGATCATGTTAGAGCAAGGAGCACCATAAAATTAGATATGCTAAAATTTAAATTACCAGATTTAGTTAAAACTCACAGTAAGCAAAATCGAGAAGAAGTCAAAGGCCCAAATAATTTTATATATATTGATGTTGATATTAAAGCTTTTAAATAATTACTCAATCAATACTCAATTTTTTTTTAGATTATTATTTAATAGATTATTTTTTAAATTTGCTAATACTGCATATATGTTAAAATTCGTCAATTATAATGAATAAATTCCCAATAATTTTATCGCTTTTTTTAATCAGTTTTTTAATAAAAACTGGATGGAGTCAATGTGAAAGTAATTCAACAGATAACCATGTAGCATGTGACAGTTTTACCTGGATCGATGGAGTAACTTATACCTCTAGCAATAACACTGCAGTTTTTACACTAGTTGGAGCTAATGCCGCAGGGTGTGATAGTATAATAACATTAAATTTAGTTTTAAAAATTAGTTCTACTGATGCTAATCTAGTTACAAGTTCTGACTCTCTAATATGTGAAAATAGCAATGTGACTTTAAATGTTTCTGGTGGATCTTTAGGAACTAATAGCCAGTGGGTATGGTATAAAGATTCTTGCTCAGGAAACTCAATTGATACCGGCTCATCAATAAATGTAACTCAAGCATCTAATACAACCTATTTTGTTAGAGCTGAGGGAGATTGTAATAATACTTCATGTCTTAATGTTACAGTTGAAAATCTTCCTTACTTTATAGATATAGATTCATTAAGTATAGATTCAACTTATAATTCTTCTAATAATACATGGTCAATAATAGATTCAGTTTGTCCTCAGTCAGCTGTACAATTATTTGCACATTACTCAGAAACTTTCCCCTTAGGATATTCAATTACATGGTACGAAAATTCTTGTGGTTCCATCCCGATTGGAATAGGTGATTCTATTACAGTTTATCCTGACTCTACAACTATCTACTATGCAAGAGTAATTGGTACCTGCGGAGCATCACTTTGTAAAAATATAACTGTTTTTACAAAAGATGGATCTATTTCCCCTGATGGTATTAGTGCTAGTTCTAATAATTTTTGTATCGGTGGATCTACTACCCTAACTGTAGTTGGAGGACAATTAGGAACAGGTGCCTCATGGGGGTGGTATAAAGGTTCATGTGGGGGAAATTTTCAAGGTTCTGGATCTTCAAAAACTGTGACTCCTAACGCTACTACTACTTATTATGTTAGAGCAAACGGGGGGGCTTGCGGAGCTACATCTTGTGCTGAAATTTTAATTAACACTTATGATTTAAACGTCTATCACTCTCCTATTGATTCTACATGTGAATCCTCACCATTTGTACTTCAGGGGGGATTCCCACAGGGAGGAAATTATTCAGGAAATGGAATTACTGATAGTATTTTTGATCCAGCTATTGCAGGATTTGGCTCTCACATTATCACCTATTCATTTACTGATAGTAATAACTGTTCTAATTCTACTCAATTTCCGGTAGTAATTTTAGAATCTAATATTGACCCCGTTTCAATATCTTCAAATGCCTATGAAATTTGTAATGGAAATTCAACAACGATAAATTTGGATAATTCCAATCAAATAATCAATGGAAGTCAATGGGTTTGGTATCAAGGAAGTTGTGGCACAGGTCAAATAATCGGCACTTCAAGCACAAGTAACCAAATTACAGTTTCACCATCAACGACAACTAATTACTATGTTAGAGCTGAAGGAGGTCTTTGTCCAGCTAGTAATTGTATAGGGGTTACAATTGATGTTTACACACTTGAAACACATTTAATTGAGTTTGATGATATATGCGGAGAAGATTATCCTGTTTTTGAATTGACTGGAGGAAGCCCATCTGGTGGAGTTTTCTCTGGTGCTGGTGTTGAAAATGGATTTTTCAACCCTAAAAACGCTGGCATTGGTAATCATAATATAACCTATACATACTCCTTGGGTCCGTGCGTAGCTACTGATGTTGAAAATATACAAATAAATAATAGTCCACTATTAGTTAATTACTCCATTGGGCAAGAAACTTGTTCTGAGGGTGGAATTATGATTCATGCTCATGTCAGAGATGGCCTTGGTTACTACGGATATGAATGGTCTGACGGCTCTTTAGAAAACCCTTTAACCTATGCAGAAAATAATATTTACAGTGTCCTGGTTTCTGATGCAAATAACTGTTATACATTACTTGATAATATAGTGGTTGATAGCTCACTTAACTGTATTGAAATAGTTAACACTTTTAGCCCTAATGGAGATGGGATTAACGATTACTGGAATTTGAATTTTCCTAATTATTCTCAGGTGAATCTTATAATTTTTAATAAATGGGGTAACCAAATAAAAGAATTTAGCGGCAGTAATTCCTACCAATGGGATGGGAAAACTTTAGGTGGAAAAGATCTTCCAGCTGGAACTTATTATTACGTAATAGAGTTAGATATTCCTGATGGGCCAACCCAAAATGGACCAATAACTATAATAAGATAAAATTATGAAGAGAATTTTTATTAGTTCTGTGTTTCTTTTAGGACTGTTAACTTATCAAGGTCAACAAATTGCTCTAAACAGTCAATACTTATTTAATGACTTTTCTATAAATCCAGCCGTAGCTGGCACTAAATCTTATGCTCCTCTTTCTATAAGTTTTAGAAGGCAATGGATGGGTATAGATGAAGCTCCAGTAACACAAAACTTAATATATCACACTTATTTGGGTGATAATATGGGCTTTGGAGGGCAAATGTTTAATGACGCTTCCGGACCCACCAGAAGATCTGGTATAAGCGCAACATATGCTTACAATATTAAGACGAGTAAAAGAACTAAATTATCTTTTGGACTGTCTGGTTCTTTAACCCAATTTTCAATTGATAGAGATAGATTAATTACAGAAATTCCAGGCGATGTGGCAGTGATGAATTCTAATAATCAACTAATTTCAGATTGTAATTTTGGAATTTACTGGAAAGGTGAGAGTCATTTTATTGGATTTTCAAGTTTTAATTTATTTGAAAACAAAACCAATTTAATGGCCTTAACAACTCCAGTGGTAAACACATTAAATAGAATTTTTTATATAAATGGTGGCTATAATTTTAAAATTGGTGCGCTTATAGAGCTCCAACCATCTGCAGTATTAAGGATAATGGATGATAATCTTTTACAAATTGATGGTAACTTAAACCTTACTTTTAAAAATGCTTATTCAATAGGATTATCTTATAGAAATAAAGATGCCTTATCTTTTATGGGGGGTGTTAATTTAGGAACTACTACTGTTGGATATGCTTATGACTTAGGCATTTCAAAAATTAAAACTTATAATGATGGCACTCATGAAGTTTTCATGTCTTTCAAGCTTAAAAAAAATAATCAATCTAAANCCCCATGGAAAAATAGAAATCGTGTTTATTCTAATTCCTCCTCTGAAAATTAATCTCTACTAAATGAGAAAAAGCATACTATCCCTAATTGCTATCTTCTATTTTAGTCTTTTTTATAGTCAATCAAAATTAGCAGATATTCTCTACAGTAATTTTGAGTATGCTTCTGCAGCTAAAGTTTACAGCCAGTCCAAAGCTCTAACACAAAAACAAAAAAGAAATTTTGCATTTTGTTATTACTATAATAATGAATTTCAAAAATCAATTCCAATTTTTAAAACTTTGACAGAGGAAAATCCTAATGATTTCACTTTAAAATATCATTATGGAATTGCATTAAAAAGTACAGGAAGATATAAATCTTCAAAAAAGATTTTAAGTGAATTGTATGAATCGGATAGCCTAGATCAATATCTTAAACTACAAATNGAGTCAATAGACTCTTTAATTGAGTGGGATACTGCTAAAATTTTCAAAAAATTAACTGCTTTTGAAATAATAAATTCAAGCTCTTCAGAATTTTCCCCATCATTTTTTGATGATGGTNTATACTATATTGTTGAAAAAAGTAAAGAAAAAGCAATTATAAANAATATTAGTTTTTTAGATAAAAATGATTCTCTAAGCCTTAAGGAAAGAAAAGAGTTCACTAGTAAGTTAAACGAAATTTTAGCTTTTGGTAATTCAATTTCACCAAGGACTTTAGTTTATAAAATGAAATTAGATATCTCTAAGCTGTTTAAAACACATGATAACCCAATTCCAAATTCAGCCATATTAAATCTAGATACAATTATTTCTCACAAAAATTTTAATGTNACTAGTTATGCTTCTAACTATTCAAATGACAAAGTCTTTTATACTAGACATCCTTACCTTAACAACTCTAACTCTGATGCTTCTTTAAACCCCATTATATATCAAGGAAAATTAAACGCAGAAAAAAAGAAAATTTATAAAAGAAGAAGAATCCCTGTTAGATTTTTATCAGGCTCTGTAGGCTCCGGAGAAGTTTCTGCTAGTTCTGATGGGAAAACTATATATTTTGTTTCCGATAAAAGAAAAGGAATGGGTCAAACAGATATTTATGTTGCTCACCAAAAGAAATCAGGAGCATGGGGAAAAGCAATTAATCTTGGACCATTAGTAAATACGCCCTTTAGGGAGGAATCTCCTAAGATTTATGACGACAGTATACTCTATTTTTCTTCAAATGGGTTTGCTGGCTATGGTAAAGCAGATGTATTTAAATGTAAAATACTTAATGATAGTGTTTTTGATGTTCGCCATTTACCTTACCCTGTTAATTCACCTGCTGATGATTTGGGTTTTGTACTTCATCCTTTTGATGAAAGTATTGCCATTTTAAACTCCAATAGATCTAAAGGCAGAGGAGATGATGATATCTATTTGGCACATATGATTCCTATTTCTCCATATGTAAAAGGTTATGTTTTTTTAGCTAGTGATAGTAGCCGACAAAGTAATACAACGGTTAGGCTGCTAAATTATAATAATGAAGAAGTTGATCAATTTAAAACAGCATACCCAGGAAAATACAGATTCAATCTCGCAAAAAATAAAATTTATAAAATTATAGCTACTAAGAAAAANTACTATGGTGATACAATTGTAATTTCAGATGAGACGTTGTTCAGAAATGAAAGAAAGGACATTAAATTTTTGAAAGATAAAACCATTCAAGGNTACACAGTTCTAAGATCAAATAATGAAAAAATACCCAATGTTAAAGTCAATATTAATAATGGGATAAATTCCAAAAAATTAACAATCTATTCTGATGAAAATGGGTACTATCAATTTGCTTTCAATACTGATTCTATTTTATTAGTTGAAGGATCAAATGAAAATCTTTATGGAATTCAAGAATTTAATATTGATTCTAATTATATACTGAAAAAGAATCATAACCTGCTTTTAGACAGTGTAATGAAAGAGTTTAAAGGAAAAGTAATTAATGAAAAATCCAACCAGGTACAATCTTCGGCATTAGTTTACTTAATTAATATGGATGGGATAAAAATTGATTCTTCTTATACAGATTCTACTGGACATTTCTTCTTTACTTTAAAAATTGCTAAAGATTATGAAATTCATGCTTTTAAAGGAAAGGCTGATGGGGTAGCAAATATTCATACTAGCATTTTATATAAAAATGAAAAAGATATTGATGTTTTTATTACGGAGGATTATACCCCAAGTTTGGGTAAAGTAGTAGATTCTGATACTGAAGAACCTCTAAGTTTTGTAAAAATAACTATTGTTGATTCCACAACGAATTCAAAAGATATTAGCTATACCAATGATCAAGGAAAGTTTGAGTTGCATTTGCATGAAAATAATATTTACTATTTAATTATTGAAAAAAGAAACTACTTTACTAAAACCTTAATTCTTAATATCGGAGATTCTCTTCCAAAAACTATTGATTTAAATAAAGATTACAATCTGAAATTATCAAAATCAGGATTCTTAATAGAACCTATTTATTTTGATTTTAAAAGTCATAAATTAACAAAAAACTCCAGAGCTGAATTAGACTTATTAGCAAATTATCTAAAAAAGAATAAAAGCAAGACCATTTCTATTTTTGGATATACTGATTGTTTAGGTACTGAAGAATATTTAGCAAAAAAATTCAATGTTGTTTTAGGGAAAAATAGAGCAACAGCAACAAGAAGATATCTAGAGTCTAAGGGAATTGCAAGGTCCAGAGTTAATGTTATTGGTAGAGGGGCTGTAAACTTTGTTAATTCGTGTTATAAACCTGAAAACTGTACAGATTTAGAGCATAGAGAAAATAGAAGATGTGAATTTCAATTAAACGACATCTAAAAAACACATAAAAAAATTCAAAATGTTTTCCATTTTAGGCATAAGCATTACTTTCGCACTTTAATTACTATTTATTATGTCGGAAAGAAAAGTTCGTGTGAGATTTGCTCCTAGTCCAACTGGACCATTGCATATGGGTGGAATTAGAACCGCTTTGTATAATTACTTATTTGCTAAAAAAAATAAAGGTGATTTTATTTTGAGGATTGAAGATACTGATCAAGCTAGATACGTTAATGGCGCAGAAAAATATATAGTTGAATCTTTAGAGTGGTGTGGATTAAAGATTGATGAAGGTCCGTCCAAAAAAAATGATTTTGGGCCATACAGACAATCTGAAAGGAAACACTTATATAGAGAATATGCTGATAAACTTGTTGCTTCTGAAAATGCCTATTATGCTTTTGATACTCCAGAAGAGTTGGAGGAAATGAGAAATTTAGCAAAAAAGGCTAAAATGCCTAATTGGCAATATAACGCCATTTCCAGAAATTCCATGAAAAACTCTCTGTCTCTATCAAAAGAAGAGGTTGATAAAAGAATTTCGCAAAACCAGTCTTACACAATAAGAATTAAAATGCCAAGAAATGTAGATGTAAGATTTTATGATGAAATAAGAGGATGGGTTATTGTTAACACCAATAATATGGATGATAAAGTAATCTATAAAGGAGACGGCATGCCCACCTATCATTTAGCTAATGTGGTAGATGATTATTTAATGAAAATATCGCATGTTATAAGAGGAGAAGAGTGGTTGCCATCAGCCCCTTTACATGTACTATTATATAAGTTCTTAAACTGGGAAGAATTTATGCCAAAATTTGCACATCTTCCATTAATACTTAAGCCAGACGGAAATGGGAAATTAAGTAAAAGAGATGGTGATAGACTTGGATTTCCGGTTTTCCCCTTAGAATGGATAGACCCTAAAACTAATGATGTTTCTTCTGGATACAGAGAAAAAGACTACTTTCCAGAGGCATTTGTAAATATGTTAGCCTTCCTAGGTTGGAACCCGGGTAATGAAAAAGAAGTTTATTCAATTGAGGAATTAATTTCAGATTTCTCATTAGAAAGAGTTGGGAAAAGTGGTGCAAAGTTTGACCCAGAAAAGGCAAAATGGTTCAATCAACAGCATTTAAGATTGAAATCTAATTCTGAACTTGCTATTTTAATGAAACAAAATTGTAGTTATGATGTTAGTGAAGTTTATCTTGAAAAAGTAGCTGAACTTATGAAGGAAAGGGCGACTTTTCAATCAGATTTAATTTCAGAAAAATACTTTTTTGATTCTGTAGAAGATTATGATGAGAAGACATTTAGAAAAAAATGGAAATCTGACTCATTATCATTAGTAAATGAATTTTTTGGTATACTTAACAACATAGAAAATTTCAGTGCCACGTCTATAGAAAGTTCTTTTAAAAAATTTATTGAAGAAAAAGAGATAGGAATGGGAGCTATTTTACCCAATCTAAGGTTAATATTAACAGGAAAAGGAATGGGTCCATCGCTTTTTGAAATTGCAGCACTTTTGGGCAAAGAGGAAGTAATGAAAAGATTCAATGAAAAATCTACATTTTTTCAAAATATGTTCTTAAAAAAACAAAATGAATCTCGTTAAGGTACACGGAATAAGAACCTATTCTTTTCATGGTTGTCTTGAAGAAGAAACGAAAATTGGAGGAAACTATATTGTTAATATTGATGTATTCTGCAATTTTAAGAAGGCTGCTGAAAATGATGATTTATCCATGACTGTTGATTATCTGGATATTAAGAATATTGTTATTTCTGAAATGAAGAACAATCAGAAATTAATTGAATCCGTTGCTTACAATATTATTGAAAAAGTTAAATCAACATTCTCTATTGTTCAGAAATGTAAAGTTGAAATTCAAAAAATAAACCCTCCCATAAATGGAGATGTAGGTTATGTCTCTGTTGTTGTTGAAGAATAAATTGTTTATTTAACTGGAAGTTGTACTTTTGTCATTCTTTATAAAAGGTCTCGTGGCCGAGTGGCTAGGCAGTGGTCTGCAAAACCATCTACATCGGTTCGAATCCGATCGAGACCTCTTATTTTTTGAAGCTTAATTATTTAAAATTGTATCTTTCTTACAATGAAAAATCTATTATTTACATTAATTATCTTTACTTTTTTGGGTAGTTCTTTTGTTTTGACTAAAGTTCAAACTAATAATTCAGCTAGTACTATTACTTTTAATGAGCATATTGCCCCCATATTTTATGCCAATTGTACTGGATGCCACCACAATGGTGGAGTAGGACCTTTTTCTTTAATTGATTATCAAGACTCTTATAATATGAGAAATGCCATTCAGTCTTCTGTACTAAGTGGATATATGCCGCCATGGCCTCCAGATACTAATTACTCAAGATTTCGACATGAAAGGATATTATCTGACCAAGAAATAAATTTAATAAATGATTGGATTAGTTTTGGTGCACCTGAAGGTAATCCAAGCCTTTTACCTCCCCCACCCACTTACAATACAAGTGGTCCACAACTTGGGGTGCCAGATTTAACAGTTCAAGCTCCTATCTATACAAGTAATGCTTTTCAGAACGACGATTATGTATGCTTTACTATTCCTAGTCAGCTATTAGCTGATAAAAAAATAAGAGCAGTTGAAGTGGTCCCAGGGAATACATCCATTGTTCATCACTGTTTGGTATATATTGACCCTACAGGAAGTTCTACNATTGGANTTGANAACNATTGCATGGGNCCTANTAATGGTGTTTTAGTAGGCGAATTTGCTCCAGGTTCCTTACCAATAACATATCCTGGAGATGATAANATGGCTTTTGGAATGAATTTTCCAGCNAANAGTAANGTGATATTAGCNATGCATTANCCTGTTGGATCTTTAGGNATGATGGANAGTACTCANGTTCATTTTTATTTCTATCCAGANCANGTNAANCANTTTAGAGAAATNGAAATAAATCCTATAGTTCAAAATTTTAANTTTTGNNTCCCTGCTAATCAAACATTAACTGTAAATGACTCCTATCAAGTCCCTAGCTTTTCTCCAAATTTATCGTTGTTTGGAGTATTTCCTCATATGCATTTAATTGGAAAGTCAATAGAAACATATGGCATAAGCCCTAATGGAGATACTACCAATTTTGTTAAAGTTCCTGATTGGGATTTTGAGTGGCAGGGAGCATATCATTTTAATAAAATGAAAAAAATAGATGCAGGTAGCACTATAAAATCAATTGCTTATTACGATAATACTTCTTCTAATTTACATAACCCTAATACTCCTCCCCAAACAATTTGTGCAGGGTTTAATACTACAGATGAAATGTTTGTGATTTATTATCTTTTTACAAATTATATGGCTGGAGATGAGACCATAAATCTGGACTCCTTGAGTCAAAATGGAATGACTAGTGTTGAAAATAATTTTTTATATAATAATCCAATAAATATATTTCCAAATCCTGTTGAAAAAAGTTTTACTGTAGAGTCTAATTGGCCAATAAGAGAAATCGATAAAATTGAATTTTATAATGTTGGTGGAAATTTAATTTATTCAGAAAAAATTAATGAGTTATCAAATCTTCATTTTCAAAAAATTTATTATAGGAGTAAAGTCTTTCATAGCTTAAGCAATAAAGTTAGTTTAATTAGAATTTACCACAAAAATGGAGATGTCAGGTATGGTAAAATAATAGCCAAATAATTAATAATTTATCTGGCTATATTTCTTTTTTACTGCATTATAATTTTGTGTCTTGAAGACCTATCCCCAGATTTTACATTTAAATAATATACTCCCGGAGGAGCATCAAAACTAAACTCTATTAGCTTAGTATCTTGGTATTTATTTAAGTATACTAGTTTTCCATACATATCATACAATGCTATTTGTACTTCACTTTGTTGTTTTGCTAGTTCAATATTAACATTTCCAAATGTAGGATTTGGATAAACATTAACAATAATAGACTTTCCATTATCAATAATTCCAACATTTGGCAAGTAGATGACATCAAAAAATACTGTATCTCCACTACATAAATCAGCATCGTACACAATTAACCAATATTGTCCATTAATAGATGGAGATATAAAATCACTAGTATCGCCCGTACTCCATTCATAGCTGTAGGGAGCTGTTCCGCCAGAAATATTGGCTACTAAATTTTGCTGAGATGTATCAATAGAAAATAGTAAGTCAGAAACAGTTAAGTCCAAAGTTGCGACACTATCACAACTATTTACGGATTGTAGAGTATCAACATAAATACCTGAAGAACTTAACAAATTTCCGTTCCATAATAAACTGTCACAGACAAATAGAAGCTCAGAACCAGTTATTAAGTTAGGCTCTCCTACAGTTATTGTTGTATCATCAAAACATCCGTTAGCATCCATCACTGATAAATTATAAATACCTGCACTTAAGTTTGTTGCAGTATCTGTGGTCTGATTTCCAGCTGTGGAATCCCAAATGTACATTATAGATCCAGTTCCCCCAATAGCACTTGCAAAGGCTAAACCGTCAGACCCTCCATAACAAGATATACTATCTGACGTTACATTTGTAAAGATAAGTGGTTGTGGCTCAAAAACCGTTACTGTAGTATCTTCAAAACATCCATTAATATCCATCAATGACAAAGTATAAGTGCCGGCACTTAAATTTATAGCAGTATCTGTAGTCTGATTTCCAGCTGTAGAATCCCACATATACATTATTAAACCTGTGCCTCCAATTACTCCAACACTGGCTGATCCATCACTTAAACCATAACATGATATACTATCAATTATTACATTTGTTATTGTGAGTGGTAGTGGTTCTTCTACAACAATTGTTGTATCTTCAAAACATCCATTAACATCCATCAATGATAAAGTATAAGTGCCGGCACTTAAATTCATAGCAGTATCGGTAGTCTGATTTCCAGCTGTAGAATCCCACATATACATTATTAAACCTGTGCCTCCAATTACTCCAACACTGGCTGATCCATCACTTAGTCCATAACAGCTTACGCTGTCCTGAGAAGTACTTACTACTAATATTGGTGATGGTTCCAGAACTGCTACGCCTTGAGTCTCTGTACATCCATTGGCATCTGTCACTGTTACCGTATAACTTCCCGCAGTTAATGCTCCTGCCATTGCTGT
>NYYE01000011.1 GCA_002686655.1 Crocinitomicaceae bacterium
AAAATCCATATTAATTCGGTCTGATTCAAACCTAGAAATCATATCTAAATCCATAATTATTTTGTTCATTCTTTCTACCCCTTTTGAAGCTCTTTTTAAAAATTTTTTATTTACTGATGAATCTTCCAAACCACCTTCCAATAATGTTAGTATGTAACCTTGAATACTGAAAATAGGAGTTTTAAGTTCATGCGCTAGATTTCCAATAAACTCTCTTCTAAACTTTTCTTCTGACTTTAACTTTGCTAACTCAGTGTTAGTTTTTTTAGCAAGCTTTAATATTTCTACTTCACTAGCAGATAAAATATCCTCATTCATATTCAAATTAAAGTCTGAACTAGACATTTTATGAGTCTGAACCATTCTAAATAAAAGACGAATTTTTCTATTGATAAATATTTCTAACAATAAGTATGTTATAATCACAGAAAAAGCAAATAAAAATAGAAATAATAATAGATAAATATAAAAATTAGACTGTACTTCAAGAACGAAATGATTAATACAAAAAATTGAAAAAATTAAGAAAAGTGAAGAAAAAAGTGAACTAAATATGGTAAATCTAAAAGGGGTATTGATTTTCATGAAGTATTTAAATAATGAAATAAAGATAGTAACTTAGATTATAAATAATTTTTTAGATGAAAATTTTTAACATACTGGTAATATGCACGGGAAATAGCTGCAGAAGTCAAATTACAGAAGGATATCTTAAATTCTTCAAAAAAAAATTAAACCTATCTGCCAATATTTATAGTGCTGGAGTTAGAGCTGAGGGAGTTAATAAAAAAGCAATAGAAATAATGTCAAAAGATAATATTGACATAAGTAATCATTCCTCAAATACTATTGATGAATATCTTGAAAAAGATATTACTCATGTAATTACCGTATGTGATCATGCTCATGAAAGCTGTCCAATTTTCTTGAAAAAGACACATTTTACACATCATAATTTTAAAGACCCATCCAAGGTTAATGGAACTGAATTAGAAATTGAAGAAGCATTTTTAAAATGCAGAGATGAAATAAAAAAATTTTCTGAACAATACCTTAAAAAACACTTTTAGTATTTTCCATTTGAAATATATATAATTTTTTGATGTCTAATTAACACTAATAAACATATTAAAAAGACCATATTATATCTTTCCCAAGATTATTTAAAAAAAATTAATCTGAAATTTATTGTCATTTAATTCTTAAAAAAACGCTTAACTATAGCCATTACAAATGGTTTAGGCGATACTGATGTAATAATTTTAAGGTCTTCTCTTATGTTTGAATCCTCACCCAAAAATTTTAAAATAGTTTTGACGTTTACTTTTTTAAAAATTGAAGCAAACAATGCAGATCCTTTATCGTTGTTGTTGGCAAGTACGTCAAGAAGAAGTAAATCGTAAAACCAAAACTTGGTTCTTTTAGCAAACAAAGATAAATCATCTTCATTTTTAAGAAAAGCAACTAAGTCTTTTGTCTTTTTTGACGTATTATAAAAGGTATAACCTGTGCTTGCTTTAGTCCACCCTCCAGCAGTTCCAATATTAAGAATACTTTTAGAGTTTAATTCTTGAAATTTAAAAGAGGTCATGGGTATAGCTCCATTTTCTTTTTCTAAAATCTCAAAGTCTGTAACCTTTTTTTCTTTTAAATAATCCTTAATTGCGTCTTCGTATTCAGAGTTTTCTAATAAGTCTTTTGAAAATAAAGTATATTCAAATAGCGCTGTCTTTTTATCAATAGGCAAGACATACATAAATCGGGTGTTACCATTCTGAGGGATATTGAAATCCATAAAGGTAGCCATTGAATCATCAAAGCAGTCTGTTTTTGTTTTTATAAACCAGCCCACAAAATGTTGTTTTAAAACAGGATATTTTTGTTGCTTTTCATAAACTGTTTTACCTGGAATACTATTTAGAAGTTTCAATCCAAAATAAGTTGATTTATTTGTAACAACTTTTACTCCATTTTCTACTTCTGAGTATTTTTTAACGCTGTCTTCAACAAAAATAAAATTGGATTTCTGCTCTATACTTCTCCAAAGTTTATGATAAAACTTTTGGCTTCTAATCATCTTGTAAGTATGTGGTGAAATGTCAAGTGTATTAGTAAAATCTTCACTCCCAAAAAATACTTTAGACCACTTTTTAGATAACAAATCATCCCACTCCCCTTCACCTTCTTCCCAATAACACCAAGTTCTGTCATTTCCCTTATCTTTTACTTGATCAATAATTAAAATGGATTTATCATCAAAATTTCTGTCTTGCGACATACGATAAGCAAGCATTAAACCTGATGCACCAGCTCCTAGAATGATGTAAGATGATTGAGTCATTTAAATACCAAAAAAATTGAAAAGAAGATAATAAAAGGGACTAAAACCAAACAAAAAAGTATTGTTAGGTGTGAATATTTTTGCATAAAGCTATTTAAATTGCCTAAAATATTTTAAGGGAACTAACAGCATTCCGAAGCATTCTCCGTTATGTTTGGAAAGCTTTTTGTGGTGGGCTTTATGCCCTCTTCTTATTGCCAACAAATATTTGTTTTTGGTGTTTTTTAAGACTTTAATTCTTTGGTGTATGAATAAATCATGAACAAAAAAATACGCAGCACCATAAATAGTGATGCCAAGTCCAATCCAAAAAGGAATAAAATTTATTCCAATTTCTAAACCATACATTATGAAAGTGGAGCCTGGCAAAGCAAATATCAAAAAGAAAAAGTCGTTTTTCTCAAAAAAACCCTTATTTTCTCTTGTATGATGATCTTTGTGAAAATACCAAAATATGCCATGCATGATATAACGATGGGTTAACCATGCAACAATTTCCATTAAAAAAAAGGTAATTATAGTAATAGATATATTAATTAAATCCAATTGAAACGATTTTGAAAAATAGACTCAAAAGTAATGTAGAGTTTTTTGGTGTTAGGTACACGAATTCTTTCTTCCATTAACTTATCGGAAGATATTTTTTTTATTTTTTTAAATAAAGAGAAATAATATCTGTAGGCTACATAAACTCCAAGTCTTGAAGAAGTTGGTAATTTCACGATGCCTTCTAATGCATACTTAAAATCATCTTGTATATCAGCTTCAATTTTTAGTTTTTCAATTCGTGTAAATTTATCTAAATCGACACCTGGAAAATATGTTCTACCAAGTTCTTGATAGTCAGCCTTAACATCTCTTAAAAAATTAATTTTTTGAAAAGCAGCACCCAATCTTCTCGCAGACTCTTCTAAATTTTTGAATAATGTTTCATTTCCGTTAACAAACACCTTTAAGCACATAAGGCCTACGACTTCTGCAGAACCAACAATGTAGTCTTTGTAAGCGTCATTAGAATAATGAATATCATCTAAATCTTGTTCCATACTCTGAAGAAATTTATCAACTAATTTGATATCTATAGAATATTGATTTACAACCATTTGAAAGGAATGTAGAACAGGGTTGACACTAATTTTTCTTTCAATAGATTTATAGGTCTCTTCTTTAAATTCTAAAAGCATCTCGGTTTTAGGATAATCATGAAATGAATCAACAATTTCGTCAGCTAATCGAACAAATCCATAGATAGAATAAATCGCATCGTGAATACTCTTGTCTAAAAGTTTGATTCCAAAAGAAAAACTGGTACTGTATAGTTGTGTTATGTTTTTACTGGTTTCTTTAGAAATTTTATGGTACAAATTTATCATGAGGCTTTTTTTAATTGTTTATCAATTTCTTGTGCCACTATCTGACCAGAAATAATGGATGGTGGAACACCTGGGCCTGGAACTGTTAATTGGCCAGTATAGTACAAGTTATTTATGTTAATATTTCTCATAGCTGGTTTAAAGATAGCAGTTTGTCTTAATGTATTAGCTAAACCATAAGCATTTCCTTTAAATGCATTATAATCTTTCATGAAATCATTGACACAATAAGATTTTTTATACACTATATTACTTTTAATATCGTTTCCTGTTAATTTCTTCAACCTCTCCAAAACTACATTAAAATACTTTTCTCTCATTTTATTAGTATCATTTAGGCCTGGGGCAAGTGGTATTAGAAACATAAGGTTCTCCTTACCCTCAGGAGCAATCGTTGCATCGGTAATTGAAGGGCAACTTAAATAAAACAAAGGATTTTTTGGCCAATTTGGTTCATCATAAATTTCTTTTGCATGCTGATCAAAATCTTCATCAAAAAATAAATTATGATGATGAACATTTTTTAGTTTTTTGTCAACACCAACATAAAATAATAAACTAGAAGGAGCCATTTCTCTTTTTTCCCAATATTCGCTGTTATAATTTCTATACTTTTTATCTATTAAAACTTGTTCTACATGATGGTAGTCAGCAGCAGCGACAACTCCGTCAAATTCAAATTGATCACCGTTTACAGTTATGTTGTCAACTTTATTATTTGAAACAGAAATATTCTCAACAACAGAATTGTAATTTATAACAACTCCTTTTTCACTAGCTAATTTTGAAAGTGCTACTATTATTTCATGAAATCCGCCAATTGGGTAATAAGTGCCTTGATGAAGACCAGAATAATTCATTAGGGAATAAAGAGCAGGAGTATTTTGAGGAGTTGCACCTAGAAATAGTATGGGGAACTCCATGAGTCTGGTTAATTTGCTGTTAGAAAAATATTTTTTCACATATGATCTGAAATTAGAAAAAACATTTAGATGAAAAAGTCCTTTGAGAACCTTTAAATTAATGAATTCTAATACGGAGTGTGAAGGTTTATAAACCAAGCTGTCCATTCCTATTCTATATTTTTTTTCTGCTTTATTAATAAACTTCTTAAGCTTTTCACCACTTCCATTTTCTATTTTTTCAAAAATATTTACTAGTTTATCAAATGAAGCTGGAACTTTGATTTGGTCATTTTTTGAATATATTACAGAAAAGCCAGGATCCAACTTAACCAACTTGTAGTAATCCTCTATTTTTTTATCATGTTTATTGAAAAACTTTTCGAAAACATCTGGCATCCAATACCAACTTGGGCCCATATCGAAAGTAAAGCCATTTGTTTTAAAATTTCTTGCTCTACCGCCAGCCGTACTGTTTTTTTCAAAAACAGTTACTTGATATCCAAGACTAGCTAATTCAATGGCTGAAGTAAGTCCAGCAAAACCAGAACCTATTACAGCAATGTTTTTCAATTCAAAGAGGAATTATTAAAGAATCTATCAAATTCATCAAGAGAATAAAATACCTTTCCGTGAGTATTGACAAGTCTTAGTAGTTCAGGATTACCCGCAAAAAATAATTTTGTTTTAGAATGGTTAAATAAATCATCGCAAAATTTTTGTAATAATGTAACTTTTTGACCGACTATAAATGTAGTAAATAAAATATCAGGTTTTATTTTGTCAACGCATTGTAATATACTTTCAAAAGAAATTGTTTTTCCAACATTAACAACATCGAAACCATTTTCTTTAAGTACCATATGGGAATACAAAAGTGCAAAATCATGATCTTCCCATGGGGGCAAAAATAAATAAGCTTTTTTGCCTCTTTTTATAGTGGATTCCGCTTCTTCAATCGCATGATAAAACTTTTGCTTAATAAGATTTGATAAAAAATGCTCTTGAGCAGGAAATAATTCACCAGAGGACCAAAGTGCTCCAATTCTTCTTAAGGTAGGAATAAAAATATTTTCATAAATGTATGATAGAGAATGGGTTTTTCTTAGACTATTGTATGTTTTATCAAATAATGGCTCATCAAATTGAAGTGAACATATGACAAAATCATTTATCTGTGCTTCAAAAGAATCTGTACTAGAAGTTAATGATATAACTTTTGTTGACAACTCATCTAGACTTAAAGATGCTATTTTACTAATTTTCAAGCCATTATTGATTAAAAATGAAATATTTAATATTTTCTTAAGTTGATCATCATTGTATGCTCTAATATTGGTGTCAGTTCGTTCAGGGCTAACTATATTATATCTTTTCTCCCAAATCCTTATTGTATGAGATTTAATACCTGATAGTTTTTCTAAATCAGCAATGGAGTAAGTTTGCATTTGTTTAATTTTCTGCTAAATTACTTAAACATTATTAATAAAACAAAGGTTTTAAGGAATTTTGTTTAATATTGTCCGTAAAATTATAAACAAAACTGGCGAGTAATTAACAATCTAGTTATTTAAAATTTATTTTAAAAGCGTATTATACAACATGAAAAAACTTACTTACTTTCTTATTTTTTTATCAAATATAACAAATGTGATATGTCAAAATAGTGTTATTAAAGGAAAGATTTTTGATGCTACTAACAATGAGACAATACCATTTGCTAATGTTTTTGTAGAACAAATAAATTCTGGTGTAGCATCCGATTTTGATGGTTTTTATGAAATTAAAAATTTAAAACCTGGATTATATACAATCAAATGTTCGTTCGTTGGATATGACCCAGTAGTTTATGCAGAAGTCATAGTTAATCCAAATAAACCTACCATTTTGGATATTAAATTAATCGAATCTTCTACTTCTTTAGATGTAGTTGAAATTACAGCATCGCCGTTTCAAAAAAGTGAGGAGAGCCCCGTTAGTAAAAGAAGTATTAATGCTACAGAAATTTATAGGAATCCAGGTGGAAACAGAGATATATCAAAGGTAATAACATCTTTACCAGGTGTTGCATCTACGGTTTCATTTAGAAATGATATTATCATAAGAGGAGGTGCTCCTAATGAAAATAGATTTTATTTAGATGGAATAGAAATTCCTAATATTAATCATTTTGCCACTCAAGGATCTTCTGGGGGTCCAGTAGGAATGATAAATGTGAATTTCATTAGAGAAGTTGACTTGTATTCAGGTGCATTCCCAGCCAACAGAGGAAATACATTGAGTTCAGTTTTAGAATTTAAACAAATTGATGGAAATCCTGATAGAATTGCTAAAACTTTAACAGTTGGATCAAGTGATTTTGGTATTACTCTAGATGGTCCAATAAATGATAAAACAACATTTGTTTTTTCTGCAAGAAGATCTTATTTACAACTACTTTTTAGTGCCATAGGACTACCATTTCTTCCAACTTACAATGATTCTCAATTTAAAATTAAAACAAAAATTAATGATAAAAATCAAATAACATTTATTGGTCTTGGAGCTATTGATGATTTTGTATTAAATACGGGTATTAATGATAATATACTATCTAAAGACAGTTTAACAGCTCAAGATTACAATGATATAGAAAGCAACAATTACATTTTAGGATACATACCAGTAACGACACAATGGAATTATGCTATTGGAGCTAATTGGACCCATTTTAAAGATAATAGTTTTCAAAATTATGTTTTTTCTAGAAATCACTTAAACAACAGTTCTGTTAAATATAAAGACAATAATGAAGTACCAGAAAATTTACTTCAAAATTATGTTTCAGAAGAAATTGAAAATAAATTCAGATTTGAAAATACCATTAGAAAAAATGGGTGGAAAATTAACTTTGGGACCGGAATTGAATATGTAACTTTTAAAAATAATACATTTCAAAAAATTATTTATCAAAATATCTCTGATACTTTGGAATTTGAATCAGAATTAAATTTTGTAAAAACTAGTTTTTTTGGTCAGATCAGCAAAAAAGCTTTAGATAACAAACTTATTGCTTCTTTTGGAATAAGAACTGATCAAAATTCCTACTCTAAAGAAATGAGTAACCCATTAAAACAATTTTCTCCAAGACTTAGTATAGCTTATGCTATAGCTGAAAAAAGTAGTTTAAATTTCAATATTGGCCAGTATTTTCAGCTTCCAGCCTATACTGTAATGGGTTATAGAAACAATGAAAATCAATTAGTAAATAAAGTTAACGAGATAACATATATTAATAATAAACACATAGTATTTGGTTTAGAAACCAATCCAGGTAATTTTAGTAAAGTAACTCTAGAAGGTTTTTATAAGAAATACGACAACTATCCATTCTTATTAGGTGACAGCATATCATTAGCTAATTTAGGAGGAGATTTTGGGGTAATTGGAAATGAACCGGTAACTAGCAATTCTGAAGGAAGGTCTTATGGAATTGAATTTTTAGCTCAAAAAAAATTAAATAAATCTTTTTATGGCATTCTTGCTTATACATGGGTCAGAAGTGAATTTAAAGATAAGAATGATAATTATGTACCATCTGCATGGGATAATAAGCACATAATTAGTATGACAGGAGGAATAAAATTAAAAAATGACTGGGAATTAGGAATGAGATTCAGATTTTCTGGAGGTTCTCCATATACTCCATATAATGATACCATATCTTCTCTTATTAATGTTTGGGATGTTAACTCATTTGGTGTTTTTGATTACAATCAGCTAAACGGTGAACGATTAAAATCAAATCATGGTCTTGATATTAGAATTGATAAAAAATGGTATTGGAAAAAAGTTACTCTGAACATATATTTAGATATACAAAATTTGTATAATTTCCAGGCGGAAACTCCGAGAAGTTTGATTGCAGTAACAGATGAAAATGGCAATAAAATTTTAGATTCTAACGACCCAACAAGATACCAACTTAAATATTTAGAAAATACTGCAGGTACAGTACTTCCGTCTATTGGAATACAATTTGAATTTTAAATTAATTTTGCAAAGCCTCAACAGCAGTAATTTCAGGAGCTAAGATTTTTAAATTTTCTTCTAGCCCTGCCTTCATTGTTACAGTACTAACAGAACAAGTTTGACAAGCCCCAAGTAATTTAACAATTACTTTATTGTCTTTAGTTATTTCAACTAGTTCCATATCTCCTCCATCATTATGTAAATAAGGTCTTAAATCTTCAATTGCCTTTAGCACTATTTCTTTAGTTTTATTCACCTATTATTATGTTGAGCATTTTGGATCCCCATATTCAACTGGAACCACTTTAGTTTTGTCTAAATTAGTATTTCTTTTATCAATACTTGCAATCAATTCATTACAAAAATTATCATAATAGGTTTCTACAGTTGTTTCTTGTTGTAAAACAGCTGGTCTACCAGCATCACCACTTTGTCTTATGCTTTGTATCAGCGGTATCTTTCCTAAAAGGTTTAAGTCTAAGGATTTAGATAAATTCTCTCCACCATCTTCTCCAAAAATAAAGTACTTTTCATCAGGATGATCCTTAGGTGTAAACCATGACATATTTTCAACTATTCCAAGAACAGGAACTTTTATGTTTTCCATTTTGAACATTGCAATTGCTTTTTTTGCATCAGCTAATGCAACTTGTTGAGGGGTGGTAACAACTACAGCTCCAGTTAAAGGTAAGGATTGAACAATTGATAAATGAACATCTCCCGTACCTGGAGGAGTATCTATAATTAAATAATCTAATTCTCCCCAATCTGCATCAAATATTAATTGTTTTAGTGCTTTTACAGCCATAGGACCTCGCCACACTACAGCTTGGTCTAATTCTGCAAAAAAACCTATTGATAAAATTTTAACTCCATAATTTTCTGCAGGTACTATGTATTGCTTATTATTAATCTTTCTTGAAAGAGGCTTATAGTGAAGTACGTCAAACATTAATGGAACTGATGGGCCATATATATCCGCATCAACTATTCCAACTTTAAAACCTTTTTTAGCCAACCCTACTGCAGTGTTTGAGGCAATAGTAGACTTACCTACACCTCCTTTGCCTGAAACAATGGCAATTGTGTTCTTAATATTTGGTAAAATATTTTGAGCAGCTTCAGCTTTTTTCAAAGCTTGAATTTTGACACTAACAGAAATTTCTTTTCCAATGTGTCTTTCTAATGCAAAAGCGCATGCTTCTTCCATTCTTTTTCTTGCATGCATTGCTGCATTTTTCATTTGAACAGAAAAGTTTACATTATTACCAGAAATTTCAATATTTGAGACCAAACCGAGCGAAACAATATCTTTGCCTAAATCAGGTTCATTAACTTTTTTCAAAGCTTTCAGAACAGAGTCAACATTAAAATTCATTCTATAAATTTAAATAGATAATTTATTTAATACTAAAGTGTTAAATCTTTTATTGGGTCCCAAATATATTTATTCAAATTAACAACGCAATTATCATCTATTAAAACGCCTTCTGCCATTAACTTATTTTTCATAAAATCTGGTTTTGGGAAATGGCTTCTTCCAGTTAACAGACCATTTCTATTGACAACTCTATGAGCTGGAATAGTATCATCTAATTTTATATTGTTTAGAGCCCATCCAACAGATCTAGAACTTTTAGCTGACCCTAAATATTTAGCAATTCTGCCGTAAGTGGTAACTCTTCCTTTTGGAATTAACTTTACAACTTCAATTACATCTAGAAAAAAATCACTCATCTACTTTACAAAAAATTTGGTCTTTATTGGAGCTAAATCAAAATTTGAAATGTACTCAAGAATGTAAATTCCAGTTCTATATTTTGATAAATTAATTTTACAATAATCACTATACCCATTAAATTGATCCACTAATCCTCCTAAAGAATTATAAATGTTTAAAAGGTAATCTGCAGACCCAAGATGTTCTTTATAGAAATAGATATAATCAGTCGCTGGATTAGGAAAAACAAAAAATGGATTATCTGTAGTTTTAGGAGGAAGTTCGAAACTTAATAAAAATAAACCATAAGTTCTATCAGAAACCAAAATAAAATTATTGTTTTCAAATGGATAAACACCCCATGATCCAGCCCAAGCTACATTAGGGTTTGGCAAATAAGTATCATAAAAAGCTAATTTTTGGGGTTGCTTGGAATTACTAATATCAAAAATTTGTAATCCATCATGATAATAGCTTAAATAAGCAATATTATTTCTTATAATAACATTATGAGGAATTGACGACTCATCATCTCCCATTTCAGAATTAAAAAGAGAATTAACTTGAATATCATTTAGGTCTGTTACGTCCAAAACTTTAACATCTTTTCCTGGAGCTTCGTCACACATTAAATAAGTACTTTTAGTTTCATTAATCCAGCCTGAATGATTGTAATCTTTATCAGGATAAATATTTAGCTCTCCTAATTGCACATAAGAATTATTTAAAGATTTAATTACTTTCAGACCTTGAGAACCGCAATTTAAAAAAGCAGTGTCATTAAATACGTAAGCATCGTGAACATGACCAACATCATCATAGCTATATAAAAGCTGAGGGTTTGTAGGATTAAACAAATCGTAAATATTCATAGCATGAAACCCAGATTGAGTTGCTACAGCACAAGCATACATCTTCGATTTCGCAGTGTCAATAAATATATTGTGTGCCCTAGTAATTAATGAATCACTATCGTAAACTAAATGGACGCTATCAGGAAGATAACTTAAGTCCATGATTTGCAGAGAACTTAAATTTTCATCACACACTGCATACAAGTATCCATTAAAATCATGATAATCTCTATGGATAGCTTGATAACCTGCATATCTTCCTTCAATAAAATCAATTTCTACGAATTTCTTATTTTCAATTTTTAATATGTGTGTTCCCATTGTAGAACCAATTACTGCATAATTCTCATCATTGTATTCAAGACCCCATACTTCATTAAAAATCGATTCACCATCTGCTGTAGTTATTAAACTATCTTTATACCAATGATCATTTAAAACAAGATTGCTGGTCTGTGAAATAAAAGCTAACGGATATAATAAAAAAAGGGATAATAAATTTCTCAAATCAAAGTAAAGTTAATAATAGTTAAGGTATATTTATTAAGAAAATTTATTCGTTTATTTGTTGTGATAGTAAAATTAAATTATTCTTTTCAAAGAAAATGAAAAGCATCGTCATCATACCAACATATAATGAAATCGAAAATATATCGAATATTATAAATGCTGTACTAGCAAAAAAAGATGATTTTCATATATTAATTGTTGATGATCAATCTCCAGATGGGACTGCCTTAGTAGTTAAAGATTTAATGAAGAAGCATAAAACTATTTTTTTAGAAGAAAGAAAAGAGAAATCTGGACTTGGAACTGCATATATCCACGGATTTAAGTGGGCTCTAAAAAATAATTATGACTATATTTTTGAAATGGATGCAGACTTTTCTCATAGTCCTGACGATTTACCAAGATTACTTTATACATGTCACAAAAATGGAGCTGATGTTTGTGTGGGGTCAAGGTATGTTCCTGGAGGTAAAATAATAAATTGGCCAAAGTCAAGATATTGGCTTTCATATTATGCATCATTATATGTAAGAATAATTTTAGGTATTAAGATAAAAGATACTACTGCAGGTTTTAAATGCTATTCAAGAAAAGTATTAGATAAAATTGACCTAAATAACATATGGTTTGTAGGTTATGCATTTCAAATAGAAATGAAATACAGTGCCATAAAGCTGGGTTTTAAAATCAAAGAAATCCCCATTCATTTTAAAGATAGAGAGCTAGGTCAATCTAAAATGAATATTGGAATATTCAGAGAGGCTTTTCTGGGAGTATTAAAATTAAGATCTAAGAAATTTGAAAAATAAATCAATTATTAGAAATGCTGAAATCATTAATGAAAATCAAAAATTTATTGGTGATTTGGCAATTGAGGATTCTTTTATTTCTGAAATTAAGAGTGAGTCTATTTCTGGGACATTTGATTTAGAGTATGACGGTACAGGATTAACAATTATCCCTGGAATGATTGATGATCAAGTTCACTTTAGAGAACCAGGACTAACTCATAAAGCCAATATATATACTGAATCTAGGGCTGCTGTTGCTGGTGGAATTACCAGCTTTATGGAAATGCCCAATACAATACCAAATACAGTTACTCAACAACTCTTAGAAGAAAAATTTCAAATAGCTAAAAAGAATTCATTAGCAAATTATTCTTTTTTTATGGGTGCTAATAATGACAATCTAAATGAGGTACTAAAAACCAATGGTGAAGATGTGTGTGGAATAAAAGTATTTATGGGTTCTTCAACTGGGAATATGTTAGTTGATAACAAAGAAACATTATCACAAATATTTAAAAATAGTTCTCTACTTATCGCTACACACTGTGAAGATGAACAAACAATAAGAAAAAACACAGCATTTTTCAAAAAAAAATATGGAGACAATATCCCCTTTGAAATGCATCCAATTATTAGATCTGAAGATGCGTGTTATTTATCTTCTTCAATGGCCGTTGATTTAGCAAAGAAATATGAATCAAGATTACATGTATTACATATTTCAACCGCAAAAGAATTAGCACTTTTTGAAAATAATCAAGTTCTTAAAGAAAAAAAAATTACAGCTGAATGTTGTATACATCATCTTTGGTTCAACAATGAAGATTATAAAAAAAAGGGAAGTTTAATTAAATGGACCCCTGCCGTTAAAACTGAAAATGATAGAGTAGCACTTATTAAAGCCATTAATGATGATATTATTGACATTATAGCATCTGATCATGCTCCCCATAGCATCAAGGAAAAGGATAATAATTACCTTACGGCTCCATCCGGAGGTCCTCTTGTTCAACATGCATTACTTGCTCTTTTAGAATTAGAAAAATCAAAACAAATTACTTTGGCTCAAATCGTTAAAAAAACAAGTCATGATGTTGCAGATTGTTTTAAAATTCAAAAAAGAGGATACTTGAGACCTGGATATTATGCAGATTTAGTAATAATAAATAGAAATAAAAATACTGAAGTTAAAAAAGAAAATATATTATATAAATGTGGTTGGTCACCTTTTGAAGGAACTAATTTTTCAAACGTTGTGCAAAGTACCTTTATAAATGGTCAAAGGGTGTACCATTTAGGGAATTTTAGTGAAACATCTCCCAAAATGAGATTAAAATTTAAGCGTTGAAAAAGTTTACTATTGTGATTGTATTGGGATTACTTTTAAATTCTTGCGTCGATGAAAAAACAGACAATTACATAACTGAAAGTTCTATATCAAACCAAGAATTTCAAGAAATTATAAAAAAAATATGGTTGGCTAATGCTCATGTTTATAATAATAAAAAGTTTACGCTAATACCAAGAGATAGCCTTAAGAATTTGACTTTTCAACTTTTAAAAGAAAAAGAAATTGATAGGTCAGAATTTGAAAAATCAATCCAATATTACTCTCAAAATCCAATTTTATTAGACAGTATTATTAATAATTTAAGGGATAGCTTAGAAAAAGTTTTTATTAGTATTCCCCATGAGGAGGTAGAGGAAAAGGAAGAATTAATTTTTAAAGATTCTTTAAAAGGTTTATTAAAAGAAAGTTCTAAATTTAAAAACTACAATATTAAAAAAGGATATAAAAATCTTAATTCAATTAAAAAAATAAAGAAAGACAGTTTAAACTTATCAATATGAAAATCTCTTTACAACTATTAACGGCTTCACTTTTACTTTCATTATCAACTTCATGTGGAGGATGGTCAAAAAAAGACAAAGAAATTTATTTAACAGAATGTAAAAGAGCTAAACTAGATTCTGTTTTTTGTAATTGTAGTCTTGAAAAAATTGTAGAAAAGTATACTAGTTTTGAAGAAGCTATGAGGAACGATGAAGAATTTCCAGAAATCTTAATTTCCTGTAAAAAATGAAATTATACCAGTTTTTTATAAAAAATCATTAATAAACCAAAGCAAACAACTATACTAAGAAATATGTTTGCAAAAGCCCAATAATAATTACCGCTTTTTAACAACTGCATAGTTTCCAAACTGAAAGTTGAAAAAGTGCTTAACCCTCCACAAAGACCAATTAAAACAAATATTTTAACATTGGGATTGATTGATTTAGAGATTGAAAGAGCAGTAAGAAATAATCCAACAATCAAACATGATAATATATTAGATAGTAATGTACTTAAAGGGAATTGCCCTTTATAGAATAATAAAGTAGACTTCGAAATTAAAAACCTTAAAACAGCACCGATTCCACCACCAAGAAAAACAAAAAAAGCAGCAATCATTTTTTCAAAATTATTTTATTTATGGCATTATAACCTATTAATGACAGCAATGAACCTAAAATCCAACCCCCAATAATATCAGAAAGATAATGAACTCCTAAATATATTCTGCTATATGAAATTATCAGAACAAGAGTTAGTAAAAAAATCCAAGATTTTGGATAATATTTTTTTAAAACTAAAAATACCATGATTCCAACAATTGACATATTTGTTGCATGATTGGAGACAAATCCAAACTGACCTCCTTTATAATTATTTACAAAATTCAGTTGACTGGAAATTTCTAAATGATGACTGGGACGATATCGTTGAATACTTTCTTTAATAAGTTCATGAGCTGTAAAATCACCTAATCCCACTGTTATGCCAATAACTAAAACTATTAGTAAAGCATTTTTAAAATTGTAATTTTTGAAAAATAAATAAATAAATAAAATATAAAAAGGAAGACCAAAAATTGGTTTTGAAATAAACCACATTAAATAATCTAAGAAAATAGTGTTATTTCCATTAAGAAAAATAATGAGTTGTTGGTCTAAATATTCAAGTTTATTAATCCAACTCATAATTAATCATTTTCCAAATCTCATCTTTTAATTTGGTTAACCCTGTCTGAGCAACTGATGATATAAAAACAGTTGGAATTTTAGATGGTAATTCATTTTTAATTTCTTCTTTCAATTCATCATCTAATAAGTCACTCTTTGTAATAGCCAGCATTTTTTCTTTGTCTAAAAGTTCAGGATTATAAAGATGAAGTTCATTTATTAAAACATGATATTCATCTATAATATTGTTTGAGTCAGAAGGAATCATAAATAATAAAACAGAATTTCTTTCAATATGTCTTAAAAATCGATGTCCTAACCCTTTTCCTTCATGAGCTCCGGCTATTATACCTGGAATATCAGCCATAATAAAAGATTGGTGATTTCTGTAATTTACAATTCCTAAATTTGGAACTAAAGTGGTAAATGGATAATTAGCAATTTCTGGTTTTGCAGCGGATACTACAGAAAGTAAAGTAGACTTACCTGCATTAGGAAATCCAACAAGACCAACATCTGCTAAGACTTTAAGTTCTAGTATTTTCCATTCTTCTTTACCTGGTTCTCCAGGCTGAGCATATCTTGGAGTTTGATTTGTAGACGACTTGAAATGGTTATTTCCCAACCCTCCTCGTCCGCCACTCAATAATATTTGTTCTTCTCCATCATTTGTTATTTCAAAAAGAACATTTCCAGACTCAGCATCTTTTGCAACAGTTCCAAGAGGAACTTCAATTATTTCATCTTTTCCATTCTTACCACTACATAAATTTGCACTTCCAGATTCTCCTGGTGGAGCGATGACATGCTTTCTATACTTAAGGCTTAAAAGGGTCCAAATTTGTTTATTTCCTCTTATAATTACATGCCCTCCTCGTCCGCCATCTCCGCCATCAGGTCCTCCTTTAGCTGTTGTTCTGTCTCTATGAAAATGTTTAGACCCTGCGCCACCTTTTCCCGATCTACAACATATTTTCACATAATCTACAAAATTGCTAGATGCCATAAATTAATTATCTATAGCATTATATAGCCTTATTGTAATTTCATCAACTGCTCCAACACCATTAACAGAAGCTAATTTATTTTGGGATCTATAGTAATCAGCCAAGACAGCAGTTTGATCCTTATAAACTTTGATTCGGTTGGAAATAATATCTTTATTTTGATCATCTGCTCTTCCACTTTCTTTTCCTCTTGATAATAACCTCTTAATTAATTCTTCATCTGGGACATCTAATGCAACCATTTTAGAGATTGAAATATTTTTAGATTCTAAAAATTTATCTAAGGTTTCAGCTTGGTTAGTTGTTCTTGGGAAGCCATCAAATATAAATCCAGATGAGTTAGGATGTTTGATTACTTCAGACTCTAGCATTTTAATGGTCACTTCATCTGGAACTAATTCACCTTTGTCCATATAGCTTTTAGCTAATAATCCAAGTTTGGTAGCTTTTGTAATATTAAAACGAAAAATATCTCCAGTAGAAAGATGAACTAAAGAATAATGATCTTTGATTCTGTTTGCTTGAGTTCCTTTTCCTGCTCCAGGAGGTCCAAATAATACAATATTTAGCATATTAACTGTTTTCTTCAATTATAAAAATATCTTCAAGGTTTCTTCCTATTCCATTATAATCTAATCCAAAACCAACTAAAAATTCATTACCAACATTAATTGCTGCATAATTGATTGGTAATTTTTTTTGATATGCGTTTGGCTTAAATAATAAAGTTGCTACCTCCACAGATTCTGGTTTATGATTTTTAATATCTTGAATTACAGAGTAGATAGTATTTCCTGTATCGACAATATCTTCAACAATTATTACATTTCTCCCCTTCAAATTATCATTTATTCCAATTAAATTGTTTATAATTCCAGTAGAATTAATTCCTTGATAGGATGATAATTTAATAAAAGATACTTCACATTCGTGTTCAAATCTTTTAATTAGTTCTGATGCAAACAAAAAAGAACCGTTTAAAACACATAAAAATATGGGTTTTTTATCTGCATATTTAACATTTAAAACACTAACAAGATCTTCTATTTTAGAAATTATAATTTCGTAATTAATAAATAATTTGAATTGCTTGTCGTGTAACTTAACTTTCTTCATTTTGTTTATCGATCAAATGTAATCATTTCATTTTATAGAAAAATGATTGTTTCTTTAATTTGGTAACTTACATTTGTAAATTATATGATATAAATAAATGAGTAACAAAAAATTTTTTAGTTCAAATTTTAAACTAGGAATTCTGGGAGGCGGCCAACTAGGTAAAATGTTACTTCAGGATTGTATTCGTTACGATATATATACTAAGGTTATGGATCCAAATAAAGAAGCTCCTTGCCAAAGAATTTGTAATGAGTTTACAATAGGAAACTTAACTAATTATGAGGATGTTGTATCTTTTTGTGAAGATGTAGATGTTGTAACTGTTGAAATTGAAAATGTAAACACCGATGCTTTAGAATTTTTAGAAAAAAATGGTAAAAAAGTTTTCCCATCATCAAAAACCTTAAGAATAATACAAGATAAATCAAAGCAAAAAGATTTTTATATAGAACATGATTTACCGACATCTAGCTATAAAAATTATGATAGTTTAAGTGATGTAATTAAAGATTTTAATGAAGGGAAAATAACGCTTCCAAAAGTATGGAAAAGTGCAAAATTTGGTTATGATGGTAAAGGAGTAAAAATAATCCATAATTCAGATGACCTCCAAAATCTTCCTGACTTACCATGCCTTATTGAAGAAAAAGTTAAGATTAAAAAAGAAGTTTCAGTAATTGTCGCAAGGAATCAGAATAAAGAAGAAATATGTTTCCCCGCTGTTGAAATGGAATTTAATGATTATTCAAATTTAGTAGAATACATTATTTGTCCTGCGAATATTACAAAGAAATTAGAAGAAAAAGCATATAATATAGCAATTAAAACTGCTAAAAGTTTTAATAGTATTGGTCTTCTTGCTGTAGAGCTTTTTATAACTGAAAATAATGAGATACTTATTAACGAAGTTGCTCCAAGACCTCATAATTCTGGTCACCATACCATTGAGTGCTGTTTAACTTCTCAATTTGACCAACACATTAGGGCTATTTTAAATTTACCGCTAGGTAATACATCCTTAAAAAGACCTGGAATAATGGTGAATTTGATAGGAGAAAATGAATTTGAAGGAAATGTGGTTTATGAAAATATTGGGAAAATTCTTGAAATTCCGGGAGTTTCTGCTCACTTTTATGGCAAGAAAAAATCTAGATTAAATCGTAAAATGGGACACGTCACCATTGTCAATAAAGACATTAATGAAGCTAAAATAATTGGCAAAGAAGTAAAGAAATTAATTAAAGTAACTGCAGAATAATGAAAAAAGTTGGAATAATAATGGGAAGCAAAAGTGATTTACCTATTATGCAAAAAGCAATAGATATTTTAAATCAATTTGGTATTGATACTGATATAAAAATTGTATCTGCTCACAGAACTCCTGAAATAATGTTTGACTACGCAAAAAATGCTAGAGAAAGAGGGCTTAGCTCTATAATAGCTGGAGCTGGTGGTGCAGCTCATTTGCCAGGAATGATAGCTTCGATAACAACTATACCTGTAATTGGAGTTCCCATTAAGTCAAGAAATTCAATTGATGGTTGGGATTCTATACTTTCTATATTACAAATGCCTGAGGGTGTTCCTGTAGCTACTGTAGCTCTGGATGGAGCAGCTAATGCTGGAATTCTTGCTGCGCAAATTATTGCTACTGAAAGTTCCGATATTCAAAAAAAAGTTGCTGATTATAAAGAAAATCTAAAAAATAAAGTTGCAAAATCAAACGAAGAGTTAATCTAATTCTACAACTTATTTAATAAATTTTAATGATTAAAACAGATATAATAATTATTGGCGCAGGACCTGTAGGACTTTTTACTGTATTTGAAGCAGGCCTACTAAAATTAAAATGTCATCTAATTGATGCATTACCAATTCCCGGTGGACAATGTGCTGAAATTTATCCCAAGAAACCTATTTACGATATTCCAGGTTATCCAAGTATTCAAGCGGCTGAATTGATTGATAAATTAATGTTACAGATAAAGCCATTTAGTCCAGGGTTTACTCTGGGAGAAACTGCAGAAACTTTAGAAAAAAGTTCTGAAGGTCAATTTATTGTTAAAACAACTCAAGGAACATCTCATATGGCTCCAGTTGTTGCAATTGCTGGAGGACTTGGTGTTTTTACCCCTAGGAAACCACCTATTGATAACTTATCAGAATTTGAAGATCAACATATTCATTACATTATTAAAGAGCCTTCTTTTTTTACAAATAAAAATATTGTGATTTCAGGAGGTGGAGACAGTGCTTTAGACTGGGCACTTTTTTTTGCTGAAAATTTTGCTTCAAGCGTTAAACTTATTCATAGGAGTGATAACTTTAGAGCTCATAATGACTCTGTTCAAAAGGCTTTAGATTATTCAAAAAAAGGTAAAATAGAAATAATTTTAAATGCAGAAGTAAATAATATAGATAAAAAGAGTGGGCTTTTAGTTATGGGAGTTAAATCAAAAAATAACACTACAAAAGTTATTAAATGTGACCATTGGCTTCCACTTTTTGGACTTTCTCCAAAAATAGGTCCAATTGGTAGTTGGGGTTTAGAAATTGAAAAAAATGCAATAAAAGTCAATAATGCAACAGACTATTCAACAAATGTCAATGGTATATACGCTATTGGCGATGTGAATACCTATCCTGGTAAATTAAAATTAATTTTATGCGGATTTCATGAAGCTGCCATAATGGTACAATCAGCTTTTAAAAGAATTCATCCTAATAAAAATAATGTTCTAAAATATACTACAGTGACTGGAATTAAAGGGTTTTAAATGGAAATTAAAGTAACAGTTTTAGATAGAAGAGGAAATAAGAAAATAATTTCTGGACCCACAGACATAAATCTTAATTTAATGGAACTTCTTAAAATTCATGAATATCCAGTGGAGGGAACATGTGGAGGAATGGCTTTATGTGCATCTTGTCATGTTTATATTAACTCTGCAAATTCTTTACCAGAAATATCACCCTCAGAAAAAGCAATGCTTGATGATAATTGGGACACAAAATCAAATAGTAGATTAGCATGTCAAATTGGAATTAATAAAGACATTCATCTTTTAGATATTGAGATCGCTCCAGAATCTTGAGTCTAGTTTTTTAAATTCTCAGGAATTTTGCAGACAGGAATTGATTGCATTTTATGTCCGTTTACAGAATGATAATGATTATAAATTTCTAAAACTTTAATTTGCCTATCGCTTAAAGTTTCTTTATCTGAATTATCTAAATATTTCATAGCCCACTCTAACTCATCATAAGATGCGCCTAACTGATCTTCATCTGTTCTATCGTCATCCCATAAGCCATCAGTGGGCAGAGCATTTTGAATGCTATTAATAATATCTAAATGTTTAGCTATTTGGAAAACTTCAGATTTATATAAATCAGCTATTGGAGAAATATCTACACCACCATCTCCGTATTTAGTATAAAATCCTACCCCGAAATCTTCAACTTTATTTCCTGTTCCAGCTACTAAATATTTTTTATTAGAGGCAAATAAATAAAGATTAGACATTCTAATTCTGGAGCGTAAGTTAGCCATTGATAAATCGTCTTGAACTTCTAATGGAAGATTTTTAGAATAAGAATTAAAAATTTCAGTTAAGTCAACTTCTTGACCTTTTACATTAGAAAAATTATTCTCTAACCAGTTAATATGTTCCATACTTCTTTTAAACTGGCTAGAATTCTGATGAATTGGCATGTTTAAAACGAGAGTTGGAGCCCCAGTTTTAGCACATAAAGTTGAAGTAACTGCAGAATCAATACCACCTGAAACTCCGATAACAAATCCATTTAAACCAGATTTTTCTAGGTATTTATGTAGCCAGTTGACAATAAATATTTCAGTTTTTGTAACGTTCACTATGTAAAAATAATAGCCTTATAGAATGAACAAAAAAATGTTGAATAACTATTAGAAAAGAATACCAAAAGATAAAACAATATTTCCTGGAAATGCTTTAGCATTTACAGCATTAAAAACTCCTTTGGATATTTCTTCTCTTAAAAAGGATTCATTTTCAGGTCTAGTCAATAGATTATTAATAAAATAGTTCCAATTAAGTTGGAAAAATAAGGATGTGTTTCCAGAAAGATTATATTCAGCACCTGCACCTAAATTCAATCCAAAACGAATAGGCTGAGTTGATTTATCAGCATTTATATCAAGAATGTATAGTTTTTGGTTAAGATTTAAAGAATTTGAGAAAGTAGAGTCTGATGAATTATAATTTAATGGTTTTATTTCATCGTCTACTAAAGCTTTAGTTTTAAAACCTAATGTAGCTCCAAATTCGCCATAATAAGTGAAGTACCCAATTTCGTTAGTTTTTAACTTTAAGATTATAGGAATATTAACATAATTTACTTTGTACTTCCTATTATATAGCTGATATAAATCACCATCTGGAGGAGTATTACCATTCCAAGTAACATAATTTTCAGATGCATCGAGAACGTAATAGGTCTCATTAGATAGGGTTAAATCAGAATTATAATAATTTAAACCAGCTTTAAAAGTAGATAGATTAATTCCTGTTCTTAGAGTTGTATTATAATTAAAATTTATTTCCATATCAAAGCCCCATCCATATCCCAAGCCTAAAGATCCTCGAGAATATTTTTTTTGTTGTTCTGGGGAAAGCCACCCTAAAGACCCTTGGGCGTACAGTCCAAATCTAAGCTTTCTAAGCTCTGTCTGTTGAACTATTGGATCATTGTTTTTTGATTGTCCTAATGTAAATAGGGGCAAAGAGGATAAAATAAAGATTAAAAACTTATTCATTGAGTTATATTTATACAAACATAAAATTTTTTTAACGAACAAATTTTACTTTTGTACAAGCTTTGAAAAAAACAATTAAATATTGCCGAATAATTACACTATTTGTTGTATTAATTTCATGTCAAACCAATAATAAAGAAATTAAAATTAATGGAAGCATAGAAAATTTTGAAGTTGTTAGGTTAGATCAGGTATTATCAAAAAATATTGATGAGATTCACAAAGTGTATCTTAATTACCCTGAACTTTACAAAAACTTTTTTACTAATATGATAAGGGCAGGTAAAAAAGAAGAAATTTTAAAATCAAAATTATCAAAAGAAACTACTAATAAATTACAGTTATTTATCAATGACAGTATTATATCAGATATTCTTAAAGAAATAGAATTAGAATTCCCTGATTTTGAATATTATAATAAAGAAATATCTAAAGGATTAAATAGATATGAATCATTATTTGGTTTCTCTTACCCTAAAAAAGAAATCGGTACTTTTTTTTCTTTATTCAATGCAGATGTTCATGAGTTTGATTCTATTATTTGGATAGGTCTTGATATGTATCTAGGACCAAAAAATAAGATTACTAAACTTATTCCAACTGAATCACTTCCTCAATATGTGAAAAATAAAATGGATAAAAAATATATAGTTTCTGATGTTATGTTTGGATATTTAATGACACATAATCCTCAATATATGGGTGATGATTTCCTAAGCAAATTACTTTCTTATGGGAAAACTGCCTACTTAATGAATCTTTTACTTCCTGATGAAGATCCAGAAAATAAATTTAGATATAATAAAAGTGAATTAAAATGGTGTGAGGAAAATGAAAAATATATATGGCAATATATTATCGATCAAGAAATTTTATATGAAAAAGATTTTAATAAAATAAGTTACTTTTTCAATCCTGGACCCTACACTAAAAATTTTGGTAAAGATTCTCCTGCATACATTGGGATTTGGCTAGGTTATCGAATTATTCAAGATTATGCTAAAAAAACTAATCTTGATATAATTGAAATTTTAAATGAGAAAAACAGTCAAAAAATATTAAGTACTTATGAGCCAGAATAAATCCCTTAAAAAAGAAAAATTTTCTATTGATGTATTAATGGATGAGAATTTAATACCTGAGGATCTTCAGTGGAATTCCTCTCAAGGAAAAGGACAAAGTGAAAAAGCTTCAGCTGCATTAATTTATCTTTGGAACGCTCAAAAAAATGAGACCTTTAGTCTTGATTTATGGACCAAAAAAATGTCTATTGAAGAAATGAATAAAATGATGTTTCAGACAATAATGACTCTAGCTAATAGCTATGAAAAAGCTACAAGTGAAGACCAACTTGCTAATGCGATGAGAGATTTTGGAGAATTTTTTGGTGAAAAAACAGAAATTTTACCTAAGAGTGGGAAATTTGACGGAAATGGGGAAAGATAAGTTAAAAAGATTCTCTCAATTAAAAACATTTAAAAATGTTATCCAGCCCCAAACTAATTATTTATCGGAAGATGACCCTGTAAAAGGAAATTGGTATAATATTTTTGGAAATAGAAACCCAATAATTATAGAACTTGGATGCGGAGCAGGAGAATACACTATTGGTTTAGCAAGAATTTTTCCAAATACCAATTTTATAGGGATTGATATTAAAGGAGCTAGACTATGGAAAGGAGCTAAAATAGCAATAGATGAAAAATTACTCAACGTTCGATTTCTTAGGACTAAGATAGATTTTATAAATAAATTTTTTGCCAGAAATGAAATTGATGAAATTTGGTTAACATTTTCAGATCCTCAGCCAAAAAAGCCAAGAAAAAGGTTGACATCAGAATTATTTATTAATAGGTACAGACCAATTTTAAAAAAAAAAAGGATTTATACATTTGAAAACAGACAGTGATTTACTATATGATTATACGAAAGAAGAAATTTTCATTCATAATTATTATTTAATAAAAGACATAGAAAATATTTACAACCATACATTTAAAAATAACGCTCTACTAAAAGAAATACTTTACTTTAAAACGTTTTACGAAAAAAAGTGGATTCAAATGGGAAAATCAATCAAATATCTTTCTTTCCAATTAGGATCTAAAGAAGATTGATACAATATTATTAAATTCAAACTATGAAATATTTTTTCATAATTGCTCCATTCTTGTTATGTGATATATCCTTACAAGCACAATTATTTCAAGATGCTGGAGCCATTAGCACTTCAATGGCGGGATTAAACGCGAATAATAATAATGTTTGGAGTGTAAATAATAATATTGGTCAACTTTCAAAAATTGAATATGCCACAATCAGTATTAGTAGCTTTCAACCTTTTTTAATCAAAGATTTCTCCACTTCAAATATTGTTTTAGGAATGCCAGTTAATGAAGGCGCCTTAGGTTTTAACTACTCAAATTCTGGAAATAAACATCTTCAAATGCATAATTTAGGAATTGGATATTCAAAAAAAATGGGGAGTAATTTTCATAGTGGAATAAAAGTTAACTATTCCATTATTAATGCTGGAGATTTTTACAATAAACGTTCCGTTTTGAATGCTGATTTAGGAATGTCTGCAGCTCTTTCAAAGGAACTTGAATTAGGAGTAATTATAAAAAATGCAACTTTATCTAAAATAGCTGAATATAATAATGAAAGATTGACAACTAATTTTCAAATAGGAGCTAGTTACCATTTTTCAAAAGATTTAATCGTGCAAACTGGATTAGAAAAAAACATTAACTATCCAGCTTCATTCTTGGCAGCTATTAATTATAAACCAAATGAAAAAATAATTATCAATGGAGGGATAGCATCAAATCCAAGTCTAGCTGCTTTTGGAATAAGTCTAATTCAAAAAAAGTTTACTTTAAGTTTTGCTACCCAAATTCATCAATATCTTGGATGGAGCCCAGATATATCTATCATTTATCAATTTAAATAATTATTGAGATTTAATCTAAAATATTACATCCTAGCCCTTTTAATCTCAAGTACTTTTGCAAGGGCACAGAACCCAATTCCTAATCAAAAAATTAATTTAACGTCATCGTCTTCTTACAAGGAAATGAAGAAGCAGTATATCATTGAGCAAACTATTGAAAATATTGCAGAAAATAATGAAGACGAAAATATAGATTATACTACCCTATTTGATCAACTTAATTTTTATTATGAACACCCCATTAACTTAAATCAAAAAGAAATAAAATTTGATTTAGAGCAGTTAATGATTCTTGATCAATTTCAAATAAAATCTTTAATTAATCATAAAGAAGTATTTGGGAAGTTTTTAAATATATATGAGCTTCAAGCTATAGATGACTTTAGTTCCAATGTCATAAGAAAAATATTACCATTCGTTACCATAAATGAAAATTTTAATTCTACTCATTTATCTTTCTCTGAGATGATAAAAAAAGGGAAAAATGATATGTTTTTAAGATACTCTAGAGTTATTAATCCTACAAGTGGCCAAATTGAGATAGATGACAGTTCTTGGCTTAATTCTCCAAATAGTAAAAGTTTAGGTTCTGCAGATAATTTGTATATGCGTTACCGTTTTAAATATCAAAAGCATTTAAGTTTTGGAATTACTACAGAAAAAGATGCTGGAGAAACTGTATTAGGCAACCAATTAGCTGAGAATTTATTTGAAACCCGCACTCCAAAAGGGTTTGATTTTTATTCTGCGCATTTTTATTTAAAAGAAGTAGGTAAAATTGATGTATTTACTATTGGTGATTACCATATTCAATTAGGTCAGGGTCTTACTTTCTGGTCTGGTCTTGCCATGGGGAAATCATCTAACATTATGAGTTTAAAAAGAAGTGCTATTGGAATAAAACCCTATTCATCAATTGATGAAAACCAGTTTTTAAGAGGAAGTGCATTTACTATAAAAATGAAACAATTTAAATTATTAGCATTTGGATCTAAAAAAAAATTGGATGCTAATATTGTAGAAGACTCGTCTGCTCAGGATGGTTCTCTCGTTGTAAGTAGTTTTCAAGCATCTGGTATTCATAGTACTCTTGGCGAATTAAAAGATAAAGATGCTATTGAAGAAAGTATTGTTGGTGGAGAGTTTTCATATGAAAATAAGTTTATGACTCTTGGTTTTATTAGTGCATACACTAAGTATAATGGATCAGTAGAAAGACAATTAAGCACATATAATCAATATGAATTTAATCAAAACACCAACTTGGTAAATGGATTTCATTACAGCATAGTAAAGAGAAATTTTAACTTATATGGTGAAACTAGTAGAAGTAATAATGGTGGAATAGCTCATCTTCATGGACTAATGGCTTCTCTACACCCAAGGCTTGGAATTTCAATTCTTTATAGAAAATATGGGAGAGATTATCAATCAACATTTTCAAATGCCATAAGTGAAGGGAGTAGACCTATCAATGAAGAAGGTCTTTTTACAGGATTAAATTTCAAAATAAATAATTATTGGGAGATTTCATCATATTTTGATCAATTTCAATTTCCGTGGATGAAATATCAAGTTAACCAACCAGGGACTATTGGCATAGATGGTTTTTTTCAAATTTTATATCATCCATCTAAAAAATTAAATATTTATGCTCGAATTAGACATAGAGAAAAACCCTATAATTCTCATGAAAAGTTTTCTAGGGATATAACCAATGTTTCTAAAATAGATCAATGGAATTTCAGGTTAAATATTAATGCATCCATTACAGAGTCTATAAGAATACGAAATAGAATTGAATTGAGTTCCTACAATAGAATAGGATTAACTAAAGAAAATGGAATCTTAGTTTTACAAGACGTTACTTACAAACCAAAGGAAAGTAAGTTTTCTTTTACAGCTAGATTTGCACTTTTTGATACAGATTCATACAATTCTCGAATATATAGCTACGAAAATGATGTATTATATTATTTCAGAATTCCGGCATATTATTCTCAAGGAGCAAGAACTTATATAACAACAAGGTATCAATTTAAAAAAGGTATAGATTTATGGATTAGGTGGGGGAATTGGATGTATACCAATAGAAATACTATTGGCTCAGGCCTAAATGAAATTAATGGCTCTTCAAAAACTGATATTAGAGCCCAACTAAGATTTCAATTTTAAAATTCGTTAAAAATTTTATTTAATGTTTTACTTGGACACATGGCGGCTTTAGTTAGTTCAACGTCAGCCAGATAATATCCATCAATATTCTGTTCTTTAAATTGAGTTTCAATTAATTCATCATTAATTATTTTTTCATTATTAGATAAGTAATTAAAAATTTTGATGAAAAAATTTGCCAGTTCAATGTCTTCTGTTTGCTTTGAAAGTAACTCTGACCAATAAAGTGCTATATAAAAATGACTCCCTCTATTATCAATACCTCCTAATTTTCTGGTGGGAGATTTATTTTCTAATAATAGTTTTTCAGTAGCTTTATCTAAAGTTTCAGCTAGTATTTTACACTTTGTGTCATTGTATTTTTCAGATAAATGTTCCAATGAAACACCTAAAGCTAGAAACTCTCCTAATGAGTCCCACCTTAAATAACCTTCACTAATAAACTGTTGAACATGTTTTGGTGCAGAACCTCCTGCCCCAGTTTCAAAGAGCCCTCCTCCGTTCATTAGTGGAACAATTGATAACATTTTAGCACTGGTTCCTAATTCAAGAATAGGGAAAAGATCTGTAAGATAATCTCTAAGTACATTTCCAGTAACAGAAATGGTATCTAACCCTTTTTGGATTCTTTCTAATGAAAAATTAGTAGCGTCTTTAGGAGATAGAATACGAATATCTAAATTTGTAGTATCGAAGTCTAGTAAATATTTATTTACTTTTTTAATTATTTGTCTATCATGTGAACGTTCTTTATCAAGCCAGAAAACTGCTGGATTTTTAGTTGCATTAGCTCTCGAGACTGCTAGCTTCACCCAGTCTTTAATTGGAGCATCTTTTACTTGACACATTCTGAAGATATCCCCTTTGTTTACAACTTGTTCAATAAGTACATTATTATCAGCATCAACAACTTTGACTTTTCCTTTATTGTTCAATTGGAATGTTTTGTCATGGGAGCCATATTCTTCAGCCTTTTGAGCCATTAAACCAACATTTGACACACTTCCCATTGTAGTAGGATCAAATGCGCCATTAGTTTTACAAAAATCTATAGTTGCTTGGTAGATATTAGCATATGAACGATCTGGTATAACTGCTTTAACATCTTGTAACTTGCCAGCTTTATTCCACATTTTACCAGAGCTTCTAATCATAGCCGGCATAGAAGCATCAATTATCACATCACTTGGAACATGAAGATTGGAGATTCCCTTATCAGAATTAACCATAGCTAGATCTGGTTTGGTATCGTGGAGTTTCTTAATATCAAAAAGTATTTGAGTTTTGAGATCAGGATTTAAATCATTTAACTTATTAAATAGATCTCCAGCCCCATTATTAACATCTACTCCAATATTATCTAATTCATCTCCATATTTATCGAAAATTTCTTTATAAAAAACCTCTACACATTTACCAAAAATAATGGGGTCAGAAACCTTCATCATAGTGGCTTTCATATGTAATGAGAATAGAACCCCTTTATTTTTTGCATCTAAAATTTCCTCCTTAAAAAATGTCTCTAAACTTTCTAAATTCATTACTGATGTATCAACAATTTCATCTTTTAATATGGTTATATTATTTTTCAAAGTTTCTTGTTCACCATTATCTTTTTCAAATACTATTCTAACAGTTTGCATATTAACTGATGTCAGTGATATTTCTGTACTAAAGAAATCACCAGATTTCATGCTAGAAACATGTGTTTGTGAATCAACAGACCACTTGCCCATAGAGTGAGGATTATTTTTTGCATAATTCTTTACTGCTTTAGGAGCTCTTCTATCAGAATTTCCTTCTCTAAGAACAGGATTTACTGCGCTTCCTTTGATACGATCATATATAGATTTTATTTCTTTTTCTTCATCAGTATTAGGCTCATCTGGATAGTTAGGAATTAGATACTTTTTGGACTGTAATTCTTTGATGGCAGATTTTAACTGAGGAATAGAAGCACTTATATTAGGAAGTTTAATAATATTAGCTTCTGGGGTTTTAGCTAATTCACCTAAAAATGATAAATCATCTTCTACAATTTGGGATTCTGTTAAATAGCTAGGAAATTGAGAAAGGATTCTAGCAGCTAAAGAAATATCTTTTAATTGAACAGAGACATTAGCAGTTTTAGTAAACAACTTTACAATTGGCAAAAAAGAATTAGTAGCCAAAGCAGGTGCCTCGTCTGTTTTAGTATAATAAATTATTTTACTAGAGCTCATATCATTGATAATTAAAAATTAAAAAACGAAAACAAAGAAACAACAAAACATCTATTTTAAAGCATATTTTTTTAAATCTGTTAAACTTCCTTTAAATAAATCTAAATCGACAGGCCCTTTTATACCATCCACAGATCCATTATCGGAGAACTGCCACATTATCCATTTTTGATTTAGAATTGGATTAAGAACTTTACTATAATTGGCCACCCAGAATAAATAGTTGTTAAAATTAATTTTGAGATAATCATTAAAAAAATGGGCGCCAGAGTATATAATTGGCTTGACTCCATAATGATTTTCTACTAATAATAGCCAATTTGAAATTCCTTTAATTAAGTTATCAGTGCTCTGAACATTACTTATTTTTTCAATATCTAATATTGGAGGAAGATCACCTGGTTGTAATTTAACATTTTTAATAAAGTTTTGAGCTTGTAGGGTAGAATTTTCGTTGGGTCTAAAATAATGATACGCACCTCTTAAAAAATTATTTTTTTTTGAATCCCTCCAGTTAGATGTAAAAAAACTATCTCTATGATTTTTTCCCGCAGTTGCTCTAATAATTATATAATCAATTTTATTATCTCCGTTAATACTTTTGACATTTTCCCAAGATATTATTCCTTGATATTGAGATATATCAATACCGTAAATATAATTTCCTAAGGGAACTTTTGGGGGATAAAAAACTTTTTTAAATATTCTTTTATAGTGATTAAAAAAAGAGGGGGTCTCTAAAAAGTCATATCCAAAGTAAGTAATATTGAATATCAATAAAATGAAAAACCATTTTTTATAACGATTTTTTTGCTGTTTTTTAGACATTCAAAAATTTGAAGTCTTTTCCTGGGAAATTAGCAGAATCTCCAAGTTGTTCCTCAATTCTAAGTAATTGATTATACTTAGCCATTCTATCAGATCTTGATGCAGAACCGGTTTTTATCTGCCCTGTATTAAGCGCTACTGATAAATCTGCAATTGTATTATCTTCGGTTTCACCACTTCTATGACTCATTACAGAAGAATAACCATTACTAGAAGCTAATGAAACTGCTTCTATAGTTTCAGTTAAAGTACCGATTTGATTCACTTTAATTAAAATAGAATTGGCTATATTTTCATTAATTCCTTTCTGTAGTCTTTTAGTGTTGGTCACAAAAAGATCATCACCTACTAATTGACACTTTTGGCCAACCGCTTCACTTAGTGACTTCCACCCACTCCAATCATCTTCTGCCAAACCATCCTCAATAGAAATAATTGGATACTTATTTGCCCAATTTTTCCAAAAGCTAACTAAATCATCTGAACTCATTACATCACCCGTTGATTCAAATGTATATTTTTTTGTTTTTTCTGAATAAAATTCAGATGCTGCTGCATCAAGAGCTATCCACATATCTTCTCCAGGTCTAAAACCAGCAGATTCGATGGCTCTTAAAACAACTTCAATTGCCTCATCATTAGACCCTAGTCCAGGTGCAAATCCGCCCTCATCACCAACATTAGTAGACATTCCTTTACTTTTTAAAACACTTTTAAGATGATGAAAAACTTCAGTACCCATTCTCAGAGCTTCACTAAATGATTCTGCTCCAAAAGGCATCACCATAAACTCTTGAATATCAATTTTATTATCAGCATGAGACCCTCCATTTAAAATATTCATCATTGGAACAGGAAGTCTGTTAGCTTTAACACCACCAATGTAACTATACAAAGGAATTCCGGTTTCTGAAGCAGCTGCTTTAGCACAAGCTAAAGAAACCCCTAAAATAGCATTAGCTCCCAATTTTGATTTATTCTCAGTTCCGTCCATTTGAATCATTAGTCTATCAATGTCACCCTGATTTAATACGTGTTTCCCTCTTAATTCTTTAGCTAGAACATTATTCACATTATCAACAGCTTTAAGAACACCTTTACCCATATATATTCCCTTATCTAGATCTCTTAACTCAACTGCCTCATGAATTCCAGTCGATGCCCCAGATGGAACTGCAGCTCTTCCAAAACCTCCTTTTGAAGTGAAAACATCAACTTCCAAAGTAGGATTTCCTCTAGAATCTAAAATTTGTCTTGAATGTATATGTTCTATTGCTCCCATTTTTTAAAAAAAAGTATTAATTATTATTTTTAATGTTATCTAAAAATTGATCAAATAAATATCTTGAATCATTAGGACCTGGTGAAGATTCGGGATGATATTGTACAGAAAAAGCTTTCTTACCAATAATTGAAATTCCAGCTACTGTATGATCATTTAAATGTAAATGTGTTAACTCTATACCTGCGTGATTATCAACGTCTTCTTTTCTAACAACAAAACCATGATTTTGTGAAGTTACTTCACACTTATTAGTAATTAAATTTTTAATAGGATGATTGATTCCTCGATGACCATTATGCATTTTCTCTGTAGAAAGCCCCTGAGAAAGTGCTAATATTTGATGCCCCAGACAAATTCCAAAAATTGGATAATTTAATTCAACTAATTCTTTTACAACTTTAATAGAATCTTTTAGTGGTTCAGGGTCTCCTGGGCCATTTGATAGCATAATTCCATCAGGATTATATGATTTAATCTCTTCTAACGAAACATTAAATGGATAAACTTTAACCAAGCAATCTCTTTCATTCAAACATCTAATTATATTTTTTTTAACACCAAAATCAATTAAAGCTACTTTATACTTCCCTTTTCCAGACTCGTAAGGGTTAGTAGTAGAAACTTTTGATGCTAATTCTAGTCCCTTCATTTCAGGTGCTTTTTTAAGCAAATCGTTTAATTGTTCTTTAGACGTTCCATCAGATGAGATTATGGCATTTTGAGCACCATTTTCTCTTATGTGACTTATTAGTGCTCTTGTATCAACATCTTTTATACCAACTACATTGTCTTTTAATAAAAAATCATTTAGAAGTTCGTTATCGTCACCATATCTTGAAAAATGATGCGCAAATTTCTTTACTACGAGCCCTTTTATTTGAGAAGAATTGGATTCAATTTCAAATTTATTAGCTCCATAATTTCCTATATGAGCATTAGCCATAGTAATTATTTGTCCATGATATGAAGGATCAGTAAAAATTTCTTGGTAACCACTCATTCCAGTGTTAAAAGCTATTTCTCCTGTTATAGTTCCTATTTTACCACAAGATTTTCCATGAAAGGTAGTTCCATCAGAGAGAACTAAAACTGCATTTATATTTTTTGAGCTCACCTTACAAAAATATATTTTAGATTAAAACTTTCACTATTTTTTTTTGTAAAAAAAAAGGTAGTTATTAACTACCTTTTAAAATTGGATAAAATTACTTTTCACCTTCCTCTTTTGGAGGGGGTGCTGGTTTATCATCATCGTTTATATCTTCAGAACTTTCAGGCTCTGCTTTAGAAGCATCCATTTTAATATCTTGTTCAGAAGATTTCTCTTCTTTAACTGGAACCTCCGCACTTTCTTCTATAATCTCAGCATCCTCGATAACTTCATTAGTTTCTATAGGTTTAGAAGCTACAGCTGAGGCTTTTTTACCACCTCTTCTTCTTGTTTTCTTCTTTTTAGATTGATCTTTTGTTAATAGATCATTAAAGTCTACCAACTCAATCATGGCCATTTCAGCATTATCACCTAAACGATTATTTAACTTGATTATTCTAGTGTATCCACCAGGTCTATCATTAATTTTAGGGGCAACATCTCTAAAAAGAACTGAAGAGGCATCTTTATTTTTGAGATATCTAAATACAACTCTTCTATTGTGAGTTGTATCTTGTTTAGATTTTGTGATAAGAGGCTCAACGTACTTTCTTAAGGCTTTAGCCTTAGCTAAGGTTGTATTGATTCTTTTATGTTCTATTAATGAGCAAGCCATATTTGATAACAACGCACTTCTATGCGCTGTTTTCCTACTCAAATGATTTGTTTTTTTCCCGTGTCTCATAACATACTATTTAAATCGTAGAAATTTAATTAATCTCTATCTAATTTATATCTCGAAACATCCATTCCAAAAGATAAACCTTTTGATTCAATTAAATCATCAAGCTCTGTAAGAGATTTTTTTCCAAAATTTCTAAACTTCAATAAATCATTTTTATTGTAAGCAACCAACTCTCCTAAAGTTTCAACATCAGCTGCCTTTAGACAATTTAATGCTCTTACAGAAAGATCCATATCAACAAGTCTTGTTTTAAGAAGTTGTCTCATGTGAAGAGAAGTTTCATCGAATTCTTCAGATTCAGATTTTTCATCCTCATCTAAAGTTATTTTCTCATCAGAAAACAACATGAAGTGATGAATTAATATTCTAGCAGCTTCTTTCAAAGCTTCTTTTGGATGAATTGAACCATCTGAATCAATATCAAAAATTAATTTTTCATAATCAGTTTTTTGTTCAACACGATAGTTCTCAATAGTATATTTAACGTTTCTAATTGGAGTAAAAATAGAATCAGTAAAAATGGTTCCTACAGGAGCATTTTCAGTTTTATTTTCTTCTGCTGGCACGTATCCTCTTCCCTTGACTATAGTCAATTGAATATTTAGTTTAACTGATTTTTCCATGTGACATATTACATGATCAGTATTTAAAACCTGAAAAGAAGAGGTGAATTTACCAATATCACCTGCTGTAAACGTTTCTTGTCCAGAAATAGTAACATTAACTTCTTCAAAATCTGAATCCTCAATTTGTCTTTTAAACCTAACTTGCTTAAGATTTAGTACAATTTCTGTTACGTCTTCAACAACCCCTTTGATAGTAGAAAATTCATGTTCTACACCCTCAACTTTAATAGAAGCTATAGCAAAACCTTCAATAGAATTTAATAAAATTCTTCTTAGTGCATTACCAACAGTGATGCCATATCCTGGCTCTAGAGGTCTAAATTCAAACTGACCACGAAAGTCAGAAGATTCTAACATTATTACTTTTTCTGGTTTTTGGAAATCTAAAATTGCCATATTTTTTATTTTTTTGGTACTCTAATTATTTAGAGTAAAGTTCTACAATTAATTGTTCTTTAATATTTTCTGATATTTGCTCTCTGCTTGGGATGGATTTTACTTCTCCTGTTAATGTATTATTATCCCAATACAACCATTCGTTTACCTGATTTTCAGAGCTTAATGAAGATGTTATTATCACCATAGATTTTGATTTTTCTCTTACTCCTACTACATCTCCAACTTTTAATGAATATGAAGGAATGTTAACAATTTTACCGTTGACTGTAATATGTCTATGTGAAACTAATTGTCTTGCACCTCTTCTTGAGGGTGAAACCCCTAATCTGAAAACAACATTGTCAAGTCTTTGTTCACAAAGTTGTAGTAAAATTTCTCCAGTAATACCAGATTTTGCAGAAGCTTTTTTAAACATATTAGAGAATTGTTTTTCTAAAATTCCATAGGTGTATTTAGCTTTCTGCTTTTCTGCTAATTGAGTAGCATACTCAGAACGTTTCATCCTCCTTTTGTTTGGGCCATGCATCCCTGGAGGATAATTCTTTTTCTCTAGAGCTTTGTCAGGACCAAAAATAGGCTCTCTGAACTTTCTAGCGATTTTTGATTTAGGACCGTTATATCTTGCCATTTTTTTTGTTTTGTTAAAAGTTCATCATGAATTAAGGTCAGTATCCTTCGATGTAATAAACTTTTATGGTTTTTAATTAATTATACTCTTCTTCTTTTAGGTGGTCTACATCCATTATGAGGAATTGGGGTAACATCTACAATTTCCGTTACTTCAACACCATTATTATGAATACTTCTGATAGCAGATTCTCTACCTGCTCCAGGTCCCTTTACGTAAACTTTTACTTTTCTTAAACCAAATTCAAAAGCTTCTTTAGTACATTCTTCAGCAGCAATTTGAGCAGCATAAGGTGTATTTTTCTTTGAACCTCTAAATCCCATCTTTCCAGCTGAAGACCATGAAATTACTTGGCCCTTTTCGTTACATAAAGAAATAATTATGTTATTAAAAGAAGCCTGTATATGAGCTTCTCCAACAGGATTGATTTGTACGTTTTTTTTCTTTTTTGATTGCTTAGCCATAAGTTTATTTCTTAAATATTATTTAGTTGCTTTCTTCTTATTGGCAACTGTTTTTCTTTTTCCTTTTCTTGTTCTAGAATTGTTCTTAGTTCTTTGCCCCCTTAGTGGTAGTCCATTCCTATGTCTTATCCCTCTTTGAGAACCAATATCCATTAATCTTTTAATGTTTAATTGTACTTCAGATCTTAGAGCCCCTTCAACTTTAATGGTTTCTGAAATAAGTTTTCTTATTTTCCCAAGTTGATCATCATTCCAATCTTGTACTTTAATACTCTCGTCAATTCCAGCTTCAGCCAAAATTTTCTGCGCAGTACTTCTTCCAATTCCGTATATATAGGTTAATCCTATAACACCTCTTTTGTTCTTTGGTAAATCTATTCCTGATATTCTTGCCATAATATTATCCTTGTCTTTGTTTGAACTTAGGGTTCTTCTTGTTGATTACATATAATCTTCCTCTACGTCTCACAATCTTGCAATCCGCTGATCTCTTTTTTATAGATGCTCTTACTTTCATTTTTTAATTATTTGTATCTAAACGTAATTCTTCCTTTTGTCAAATCATATGGAGACATTTCTACCTTTACACGATCTCCTGGTAAAATTCTAATATAATGCATTCTCATCTTACCAGAAATATGAGCTGTTATTATATGCCCATTCTCTAGCTCTACCCTAAACATAGCATTTGATAATGCTTCATTTATGGTCCCATCTTGTTCGATTGATGTCTGTTTAGCCATACTATTTATTAATTAATACTTTTTCAATTTCTTCAAATGATGATAAAACTTCAGGTGAACCATCTAAAGAAATGGCTACATCGTGTTCAAAATGCGCTGATGGTAGGTTATCTTTGGTAATAATAGTCCATCCATCATCAAGTTGCTTTACTTCTTTTTTACCTAAATTAATCATAGGTTCTATAGCTAATACTAAACCTGGTTTCATTTTATGTCCTTTTCCTTTTTTACCATAATTAGGAACCTCTGGTTTTTCGTGCAGAGATCTTCCAAGTCCATGGCCAACTAATTCTCTAACTACTCCAAAACCGTTAGATTCTGCGTGATTTTGAACAGCGTAACCTATATCTCCAATTCTATTCCCAGCCCTTGCCTGTTCAATAGCTAACTCCAAACACTCTTTAGTAACTCTAAGAAGATCTCTTACTTCTTTTGAAACCTCACCTACTTCAAATGTATATGCTGAATCTCCATAAAAATCATTCATAAGTACACCGCAATCTACTGATACAATATCACCATTTTTCAATGGTTTATCATTAGGAATTCCATGAACAACTGCACTATTTACAGATGTACATAAACTGTTTGGAAAACCACCATATCCGAGAAAACCTGGGAGAGCATTATTATCTCTAATAAATTCTTCCGCAATTTTATCTAAATCGAGAGTTGTTACACCCGGTTTAATAATTTTAGCAACTTCTGCTAAAGTTTTACCAACAAGCAAAGAACTTTTTTTAATTCGTTCTATTTCTTCTCCAGTTTTATGAAAAATCATGGAAAAGTAAATTTATAAGGCTTGACTCATTGTCACTGCTGACGATGATGATCTTCCCTTTATTCTACCACCCTTAATTAGACCATCATAATGTCTATTCAATAAGTGGCTTTCAATTTGTTGAAGAGTGTCTAATACCACTCCAACCATAATAAGTAAAGATGTTCCACCAAAGAAATATGAAAAACCTTGTTGAACACCAAAATTCATTGCAAATGCAGGTAAAATAGCAATAATACCTAGGAAAATAGAACCTGGGAATACCAACCTAGATATCAAACCTTCAATAAAATCAGCTGTTTTCTTCCCTGGCTTAACTCCAGGAATAAAAGATCCGTTTCTTTTTAATTCGTCTGCCATTTGATTAGGATTCATCATAATAGCTGTATAGAAATAAGTGAAAATAACAATCATTAAAAAGAATACAGCGTTGTACCAAAAACCTTGTATATTAGAAAAAGTCGCTCCAAATGAACTGTTCTGAAAAATTAAAGAAGGTAGAAACATTAGTGCTTGGGCAAATATGATAGGCATAACGCCTGCTTGATTAATTTTAAGTGGAATATAACTTCTTTGACCACCTGCTAATGCTTGTCGAGAACCTCTTCCAATAACTCTTTTGGCTGTATGAACCGGGATCCTTCTTGTACCTTGAACTAATAAAATTGTTAACAAGATAACAAACAGTAAAATAACCATTTCAACTAAAAGAATCACTAAACCTCCATCGTAAATTTTAGCACCTAGTTCTTGGAAAAATGCACCTGGTAATCCAGCAATTATCCCTATTGTAATAATTAAAGATATTCCATTTCCAATTCCTCTGTCAGTAATTCTTTCACCTAGCCAAGTTACAAACATGGTGCCTGCTGTTAGTATAGCGGTAACTTCAAACCACCAAAAGAAAGAATCATTTAACCTTGCTTCCGCTGGAACATAAGCTCCCATATAGCTTGGAGCTTGGAACAAACAAATAGCAATAGTTAGAAGTCTAGTGTATTGATTGATTTTTTTTCTTCCACTTTCTCCCTCTCTTTGAAGTCGCTGAAAGGTTGGAACTGCCATACCAAGTAATTGCATAACAATTGAAGCAGATATATAGGGCATTATTCCCAATGCCATAATTGAAGCTCTTGAAAAAGCGCCTCCAGCAAACATATTTATTAAATTTAAAATACTGTTGTCACCTGCAGTTGAGGAAGCAAGTCTTTCAGCATCAATACCTGGAAGCACAATAAAAGAACCTATTCTGTATACCAACACTAGTGCTAGTGTATACATGATACGTTTTCTCAGCTCTTCAACTGCCCAAATTTCTTTTAATGTTTTAATTAAATTTTTCATTCAGCTTTTGCTTTCTTTTTTTCAATAACCTCAGCCTTCCCACCTAAATCTTCAATATTAGATTTTGCTTTTGCAGAAAAACCATGAGCTGAAATATTGATTTTAGATTTTAATTCCCCTCTACCAAGAATTTTGATTAAATCTTTTTTGTTGGCTAAACCATTTTCTACTATCATTTCTGGTGTAATAGATTTAGCTTTAGTTTTATCAACGACGAATTGAATAGTATCTAAATTTATTCCCTTGTATTCAACTCTGTTAATATTTTTGAATCCAAATTTTGGAACTCTTCTTTGCAATGGCATTTGTCCGCCCTCAAATCCAATTTTAGATTTGTAACCAGATCTTGACTTGGCACCTTTATGCCCCCTAGTGGAAGTTCCACCGTGGCCGGACCCTTGTCCTCTACCAACTCTTTTCTTTGCTTTTGTTGATCCTTCTGCCGGTTTTAAAGTGTGTAATTTCATAATTACTTAATTTCTTTTAAATTATTTTTCAATTTTCACAAGGTGTTCCACTTTATGAACCATTCCTAAAATTTGAGGAGTGGCTTCATGTTCAACTGTTCTATTCAATTTACCTAACCCTAAAGCCTGTAGAGTTAACTTCTGTCTTGAAGGTCTATTAATTGCGCTTTTTATTTGAGTAACTTTAATTTTTGCCATGTTGAACTTACTTATCCGTTAAAAACTTTATCTAAACTTATACCTCTTTGTTGAGCAACACTATTAGCATCTCGAAGAGATAATAATGCGTTTACAGTAGCTTTCACAACATTATGAGGATTGGAAGATCCTTGAGATTTTGCTAATACATTTTTGATTCCTGCACTTTCAAGAACTGCACGCATGGCACCACCAGCAATTACACCAGTACCAGCTGAAGCCGGTTTAAGAAAAACTTGTGCACCTGAAAATTTAGACTTAATAGAATGAGGAAGCGTATCATTTACTACTGCTACTCTTCTTAAATTCTTTTTAGCATCTTCAACTGCTTTCGAAATAGCTTCAGTAACTTCATTAGCTTTACCTAGTCCGTGGCCAACAATACTTTTTTCATCTCCAACTACTACAATTGCAGAAAAACTAAAATGTCTTCCACCCTTGGTTACTTTTGTTACTCTGTTTATAGCAACTAGTCTATCTTTTAATTCAATATCTGTAGCTCTTACTGACTTTTCTGATTCAATCATACTTCTTTATTAAAATTTTAAACCATTTTCTCTGGCTGATTCTGCTAATGCTTTAATTCGACCATGATATAAATAACCATTTCTATCAAAAACAATGTCTTTAATGCCTGCTTTTGAAGCATTTTCTGCAATTTTCTTTCCAATAGATTTAGCTTGATCAATTTTATTTCCTTTAAACGAAGCATCTTTTTCGTATGAAGATGCTGATGCCAATGTAACCCCGTTAATATCATCTATTAACTGAGCATAAATTTGTTTATTACTTCTAAAAACACTTAATCTAGGTCTGGCAGATGTTCCGGAAATATTTTTACGAATTCTTCTCTTTATTCGTAATCTTCTATTAGATTTTAAATTACTCATTTCTTAAAATTATTTTGCTGCAGTTTTACCTGCTTTTCTTCTAATTACTTCACCTTTAAATAATACGCCTTTTCCTTTATAAGGTTCGGGTTTTCTAAAAGATCTTATTTTAGCTGCTACCTGACCTATAAGTTGTTTGTCAAAAGATTCCAATTTTAATAATGGGTTTTTACCTTTTTCTGTCGTGGCAGTAAGCTTAACTTCTTGAGGAATTTCAAACACTATAGGGTGGGAGAATCCGAGAGAAAGCTCTAATCTTTGTCCCTGAGCTTTTGCTCGATATCCAACACCAACTAATTCTTGTTCTATAACATATCCTTGGGAAACACCAACTACCATATTATTTATTAATGCTCTATACAAGCCGTGCATTGATCTTATTTCTTTCTCATCACTACTTCTAGAAAGACTTACTATACCATCATTATATTCAACTTTTATTGAAGGATTAACGTGTTCTTTTAGTTCACCTAATTTACCTTTTACACTTACCATATTTTCAGCTGAAATATTAATTTCTACTCCTTCAGGTATTGTTATGGGTGCATTTCCAATTCTTGACATTTCTTTTAATTTAATCTACGTAGCAAAGTATTTCACCACCAACTTTTTGTTTTCTTGCTTCCTTATCAGTAATTAAACCTATAGATGTAGAAACAATTGCAATTCCTAAACCGTTCAATACTCTAGGCATCGTATCTACACCTGAATATTTTCTTAATCCAGGCTTACTTATTCTTGTAAGATTTTTTATAGCTGAGTCTTTAGTCTTGTTGTTATACTTAAGAGCAATTTTAATAATTCCTTGTTTACTATCTTCAATTACCTTGAAATTCAATATAAAACCTTGATCCATTAAAATTTGAGTCATTGCTTTTTTAAGATTTGAACCAGGTATTTCAACTACTTTATGCTTTGCAGCAATAGCATTTCTTAGCCTTGTTAGATAATCTGAAATAGGATCTGTTACCATTATTTTATTATTTAAATTTATTTTACCAGCTTGCTTTTGTAATTCCTGGTATTTTACCAGCAACTGCCATTTCTCTAAATGTAACTCTAGATATTCCAAACTGTCTCATATAGCCTCTTGGTCTACCTGTTAATTGACATCTATTGTGCTTTCTTATGCTCATTGAGTTTTTAGGAAGCTTTTGTAATTTAAACATCGCGTCCCAATCTCCTTCACTTTGAGCCTTTCTCAAAATTGCTCTTCTTTCATCATACTGAGCGGCAAGTTTTGCTCTTTTTCGCTCCTTAGCTTTCATTGATTCTTTAGCCATAATTTTCTATATTTATTTTTTTTCAAATGGAAAGCCGAATTCTAATAATAGAGCTTTACCCTCTTCAGTAGTATTCGCGGTTGTTACTATAGTTATATCCATTCCTAAAATTTTTTTCACTTTATCAATGTCAATTTCAGGGAATATGATGCTCTCCTTTACTCCAATAGTGAAATTACCTCTTCCATCCCCCTTAGACTTAACTCCTCTAAAATCTCTGGTTCTGGGTAAAGCAACTGAAATTAACCTATCAAGAAACTCATACATTTTTTCTCTACGGAGAGTTACTTTGGTTCCAATAGGCATTCCTTTTCTTAATTTAAAATTTGAAACATCTTTTTTAGAATTAACTATCAGTGCTTTTTGTCCAGCTATTTCCGAAAGATCATTTACTGCATTTTCGATTAATTTTTTGTCTGCAACAGCTTCACCAACTCCTTGACTAATAACAATTTTTTCTACCATAGGAACTTCCATAACAGATTTATATTTGAATTTTTCTGTTAAAACTGGAACAATTTCGTTCGTATATTTATCTTTTAATCTGGGTGAATAACTCATGACACTATCTCCTCTCCTGTTTTTTTAGCGATCCTAACTAAAGTACCGTTTTCAGAAATCTTTCTTCCAACTTTTGTAGGTTCACCATTGTGAATTAATACCACATTTGAAATATGTAGACTTCTATCTTTATCTAATATTCCTCCATCCGGATTAGCTTTATCACTTTGTGGTTTAACATGTTTTTTATTAACAACTGAAAGCCCTTCGATGAAGACTCTTTCTTTTGTATAATCAACATCAAGAATTACTCCCTGTTGACCTAATGAAGCTCCAGCAATTACTTTCACTGTATCTCCTTTTTTTATTTTAAATTTCTTTTGCATTACTCTAATAATTATAATACTTCAGGTGCCAAAGACACTATTTTCATAAATTGTTTTTCTCTTAGTTCTCTCGCAACTGGACCAAAAATTCTTGTTCCTCTCATTTCACCAGTATCATTTAATAATACAACTGCGTTGTTGTCAAATCTTATGTAGGAACCATCATTTCTTCTAACTTCTTTTTTAGTTCTTACCACTACTGCTCTTGATACTTGGCCTTTCTTCACGTTTCCAGATGGTGTAGCATCTTTTACTGTAACAACTACCTGATCACCAATAGATGCATACCTTCTTTTGGTACCACCAAGAACTCTAATAACTAATACTTGTTTGGCTCCACTGTTATCAGCAACTAATAATCTACTTTCTTGTTGTACCATAACTTAATTATTTAGCTTTTTCAAGTATTTCTACCAATCTCCAATTCTTACTTTTACTAAGGGGCCTTGTCTCCATAATCTTAACTGTATCCCCTTCATTACACTCATTTTTTTCATCATGAGCAATAAAAGAGGTGCTTTTTTTAAGAAACTTACCATACTTTGGATGCTTTTCTTTTCTTTCTACCGTAACAACGATAGACTTGTCCATTTTGGAACTTTTAACTAACCCTATTCTTTCTTTTCTTAAATTTCTCATATCTATCAATTAGTAGTTTCTTGTAATTCTCTTTTTTGGATTTCCGTATTGATTCTAGCTACGTTTCGTCTCACAAATCTTATTTCGAGAGGATTTTCTAATTCAGCTGTTTTATGATTCATTTTAAGCTTTTTAAGCTCTGCTTGAGTATTATCAAGCATTTCATGAAGTTCTTCTGTTGATAAACTGATTAATTTTATATTAAATTCTTTGCTTTTCACTTTTCAATACTTTTGAATTAAAAATCATTTCTTACTACAAACTTAGTTTTAAGGGGAAGTTTTTGAGAGGCTAACCTTAAAGCTTCTTTTGCAACTTCATAAGGAACACCATCTGCTTCAAATAAAATTCTTCCCGGTCTTATTACCGCTACCCAGTGGTCTAAGGCACCTTTTCCTTTACCCATCCTTACTTCAGCAGGCTTATTGGTAATAGGCTTATCTGGAAAGATTCTAATCCAAACTTTTCCTTCTCTTTTCATATATCTTGTTACAGCTATACGAGCAGCCTCAATCTGTCTGGAGGTTAAAAAACCTTCGTCAAGAGACTTGATTCCAAAAGAACCAAAAGCGATTTGATGCCCTCTTTGAGCATTTCCCTTAATTTTTCCTTTTTGCTGCTTTCTATGTTTCGTCTTCTTAGGTTGTAACATAATATTCTAATTATCTTTTTCTTTTATCGTTATTTGGCTTTCTATTACTCATTCCAAAATTTGGAGATAAATCTCTTTTACCAAAAACTTCACCTTTGCATATCCAAACTTTAATTCCTATTAAACCATAAGTTGTTAATGCCTCTGATAAAGCATAATCAACATCAGCTCTTAAGGTGTGAAGTGGAATTCTTCCATCTTTATACATTTCACTTCTAGCCATTTCAGCTCCATTTAATCTACCTGAAATTTTCACTTTAATTCCTTCTGCACCCATTCTCATAGTTGATGCAATTGACATTTTGATAGCTCTTCTAAAAGATATTCTAGCCTCTATTTGTCTAGCAATACTGTCAGCAACTAGCTTAGCATCTAGTTCTGGTCTTTTAATTTCAAAAATATTTATTTGAACTTCTTTAGAGGTTAATTTTTTAAGTTCTTCTTTTAATTTATCAACCTCAGATCCAGCTTTTCCAATAATGACACCAGGTCTTGCAGTATTGATTGTTATAGTAATTAGTTTGAGAGTTCTTTCAATAATAATTTTAGAAATACTTGCTTTTTGAAGTCTAGCATATAGATATTTTCTAATTTTTTCATCTTCAACTAATTTAGCAGAGTAATCTCTTCCACCATACCAATTTGAGTCCCATCCTTTGATGAATCCTAATCTATTTCCTATAGGGTTTGTTTTTTGTCCCATAATTTCTCTTTAAGCTTTATCAATTATTAGTGTTACATGATTAGATCTCTTTCTAATCCTGTGAGCTCTACCTTGGGGAGCAGCTTGAATTCTTTTAAGCATTCTAGCACTATCTACATTTATACTTTTAATTACAAGGTTGGCAGATGTAGCATCTTCACCGTCATTTTTTTGTTCCCAATTATTTATGGCAGACAACAATAGTTTTTCTAGATTTCTAGATGCATGTTTAGGACTAAACTTTAAAATATTTAATGCCTTATATACATCTTCTCCTCTAACCAAATCAGCAACTAATCTCATTTTTCTAGGAGAAGTTGGACAACTATTCAACTTAGCAATAGCTTGAGTTTTTCTTGCCTCTTTTATTTTTTCTGAACTATTTCTTTTTCTTGCACCCATTTCTAAGTTTTAAACCCTTAATAATTATCTCTTACCTCCGTGTCCTCTAAAGTTTCTAGTCGGAGCAAATTCTCCTAACTTGTGTCCTACCATGTTTTCTGTAACAAATACTGGTATAAATTTCATTCCATTATATACAGCAATTGTAAGATTTACAAAATCTGGTGTAATAGTAGAAGCTCTTGACCAGGTTTTTATGACAGTCTTTTTAGAAGATTCCTTAGCCTCTTCAACTCTTTTCATTAATTTATAATGAACAAATGGTGGTTTTTTTAATGATCTAGACATTATTTATTTCTTTTTTCTATCAATTATAAATCTATTTGAAGCTTTTGTTTTACTTCTTGTTTTGTACCCTTTTGCAGGTAAACCTTTTCGTGATCTAGGATGTCCACCAGATGCTCTACCTTCTCCACCGCCCATAGGGTGATCTACTGGATTCATCACAACACCTCTAACTCTTGGTCTTCTTCCTAGCCATCTATTTCTTCCAGCTTTACCAGAAACTTGAAGGCTATTTTCAGAGTTAGATACTGAGCCAATTGTAGCAATACAAGATGTAAGAACCATTCTAACTTCACCAGACGGTAATTTTATAATAGCATATTTTCCATCTCTCGCATTTAACTGGGCAAAAGAACCAGCACTTCTTGCAATAGCTCCTCCTTTGCCAGGAACCATTTCTATATTATGAATAATGGTACCCAAGGGAATATCTTTTAAATACATGGCATTACCAACTTCAGGCGAAGCCTTAGCTCCAGACATAATNGATTGACCAACTTTTAGTCCTTCAGGTGCAACAATATATCTTTTTTCACCATCAGCATAGAAAAGTAAAGCAATTCTAGCAGATCTGTTTGGGTCATATTCTATAGTATGAACTTTAGCAGGTATATCATGCTTGTTTCTTTTGAAGTCGATAACTCTATATTTTCTTTTGTGACCACCACCAATATATCTCATGGTCATTTTACCAGAGTTATTTCTACCTCCACTTTTTCCAGCACCTTTTGTTAAAGATTTTTCAGGCCTACTAGTAGTAACTTCACTGTAGTCACTTACAAGCTTGTGACGTTGTCCAGGAGATGTTGGTTTGAATTTTTTTAAGCTCATTTTCTGTTAATTAAATATTTTCGTATAAATCAATTGTATCACCAGCATCTAGTGTAACAATTGCTTTTTTAACCAATCTTGTTCTCTGGAATGAAACACCCTTATTTGTATATTTCATTTTTCTCTTACCTCCACCATGCCTCATGGTGTTAACAGCTTTAACGTTTACTCCGTAAGCACCCTCAACTGCATTTTTAATCTGAATTTTATTAACATCGCTTCTTACTTCAAAAGCATATCTGTTAAGCTTTTCACCTAATTCAGCCATTTTTTCAGTTAATATTGGTTTTATGATGATATTTTCCATTACTAAGCTTTAAATTGTTTTTCGATTTGTGGAAATGCTTTCTCAGAAATAATTAACATGTTAGAATCTAAAATATCATAGGTATTTAACATGTCTGCAGTTATAACTTTAGCATTTGGAAGATTTCTGGAGGATAAAAATGTGTTTTTATCTTTTTCACTGGTCACAAAAAGTGATTTAGCGTTATCAACTTTTAAATTCTTTAGTACCGTAGCAAATTCTTTAGTCTTAGGTGATTTAAAAGAAAGGTCTTCTAAAATTAAAATACTTTCTTCTTTAGCTTTGTANCTAAGAGCAGATTTTCTAGCTAAAACTTTAAGTTTTTTATTCAGTTTAAAACCATAGTTTTTTGGTCTAGGACCAAAAACTCTACCACCACCTCTAAAAAGAGGATTTTTAATAGAACCCGCTCTAGCTGTTCCAGTACCTTTTTGCTTCTTGATTTTTCTGGTACTTCCAATAATTTCACCACGTTCTCTAGCTTGGTGTGTACCTTGTCTCTGGTTAGCAAGATATTGTTTAACATCTAAATAAATTGCATGATCATTTGGATCGATTGCAAAAATACCAGCAATTAATTTAACTTTTTTAGTAGTTGCTTTACCTTCTTTATTTAAAACTTTTACTTCCATTATTTCTCAACTATTAAATAAGAACCTTTAGAACCAGGTACTGATCCCTTTACAATGATTAAATTCTTTTCAGGAACTATTTTGAGAACCTGTAAATTGATTGACTTTACTCTGTCACCACCAGTTCTTCCACCCATTTTCATTCCCTTAAAAACTCTGGCAGGGTAAGAAGCTGCTCCGATAGAACCAGGGGCTCTCATTCTGTTATGTTGACCATGAGTTGCTTGACCAACACCACCAAAGCCATGTCTTTTAACAACACCCTGAAATCCTTTTCCTTTAGATGTTCCAACAACATCAACAAATTCACCTTCTTGGAACTGATCTACTGTAACCGAATCACCAAGATTAACATCATTAATTCCTTTGAATTCAACTATTTTTCTTTTAGGAGTTGTTTTAGCTTTAGAAAAATGTCCAAGCATAGCTTTAGGGGTATTTTTCTCCTTTTTGTCTTCGAATCCTAATTGAGTAGATTCGTATCCATCCTTTTCTTGCGTTTTGATTTGAGTCACGACACATGGTCCTGCNTCAATTATCGTGCATGGTAGATTTTTACCCTCGGCACTGTAAACGCTAGTCATCCCTATTTTTTTACCTATGATACCAGCCATTTGATATTTATTTTTATACTTTAATTTCTACATCTACACCACTTGGTAGTTCTAATTTCATTAGTGCATCTATTGTCTTTGATGAAGAACTATAGATGTCCATTAATCTTTTATAAGCACATAATTGAAATTGCTCTCTTGCTTTTTTATTAACGTGAGGCGATCTCAAAACTGTGTAAATTCTTTTATGAGTTGGAAGTGGAATAGGTCCACTCACAANAGCACCAGTTGTTTTCACTGTCTTAACAATCTTTTCAGCTGACTTGTCAACCAAGTTATGATCATATGATTTTAATTTTATTCTAATTTTTTGACTCATATTAATATTATTAAGCAGTTACAGTTCCTTTAGATTTAGCAATAACATCCTCAGAAATATTCTTTGGTGCATCTGCATAATGTGAAAATTCCATACTTGATGTAGCTCTACCGGATGTAATAGTTCTTAACTGGGTAACATATCCAAACATTTCAGAAAGTGGAACCTTGGCTTTTACTACTTTGGAACCAGCTCTATCATCCATACCTTCAATAAGTCCTCTTCTTCTATTAAGATCACCGACAACGTCACCCATATTAGCTTCAGGAGTAACCACCTCAATTTTCATCATAGGTTCTAAAATGACAGGACTACATTTTGGCAAAGCAGTTCTATATGCTAGTTTAGCACATAATTCAAATGAAAGTGAATCAGAATCAACAGCATGAAAAGAACCATCTGTTAATGTAACTTTCATATTATCGACTGGATAACCTGCAAGAACTCCATTATTCATAGAATCTTTAAATCCTTTTTCAACTGATGGAATATATTCTTTAGGTATATTACCNCCTTTTATCTTATTTTCAAAAATCAATCCTGGGTTCTCAGCATCACCTGGTTCAACTGTAAATACAATATCTGCAAATTTCCCTCTTCCTCCAGATTGTTTTTTATAAACCTCTCTATGATCAGTACCTGAACTTATNGCTTCTTTATAAGCTACTTGAGGTGCACCTTGATTACACTCAACCTTAAACTCTCTTCTTAGTCTGTCAATAATAATATCTAAGTGCAACTCTCCCATACCAGAAATAATGGTTTGTCCTGAGTCTTCGTCTGTCTTTACTTGAAAAGTTGGATCTTCTTCAGACAACTTAGATAAAGCAAGTCCAAGTTTGTCAACGTCAGCTTGTGTTTTTGGTTCAATTGCTAAACCTATTACTGGGTCTGGGAAATCCATTGATTCTAAAACAATATGCTTTTTTTCATCACATAAAGTATCTCCCGTTTTAATGTCTTTAAAACCAACTAATGCACCAATATCTCCAGCATCTAGTGATGGAATCTGATTTTGTTTGTTAGCGTGCATTTGAAATATTCTAGAAATTCTTTCTTTTTTGTTAGTTCTTGTATTATAGACATAAGANCCAGATGTTAATTTACCAGAATAAGCTCTTGTAAAACACAATCTACCAACAAATGGATCAGTAGCAATTTTAAATGCTAGAGAACTAAATGGTTCGTTAATCGATGGCTTTCTTGTAATTTCTTCTCCACTATCTGGATCTGTTCCAGTAATAGCTTCAATATCTAATGGAGAAGGAAGAATTTCCATTACCATATCTAACATTGTCTGAACACCTTTGTTTTTAAAAGCTGAACCACACATCATAGGAACAACTTTCCCAGCAATAGTAGCTTCTCTTAAAGCGTCAAGAATTTCCCTTTCAGTTAAAGAATTTTCGTCTTCAAAATATTTTTCTAACAGTTTGTCATCAAATTCAGCTACAGCTTCTAATAATTCACCTCTTAGTGCTCTAGCTTCATCAATAATATCATCAGGAATTTCAATTTCCTTAAAAGTCATTCCCATGTCATCTTCGTTCCAAACAATTCCTTTAAAATTGATTAAATCTACCACACCTTTAAAATCGTCTTCAGAACCTATATTTATTTGTAATGGAAGTGCATGACTTCCAAGCATTTCTTTCACTTGCTTGCAAACATTTAAAAAGTCAGCACCCTGTCTGTCCATTTTATTGACNAATCCTATTCTTGGAACATTGTAATTATTGGCAAGTCTCCAATTAGTTTCTGATTGAGGTTCAACACCATCAACAGCGCTAAATAAAAATACTAATCCATCTAANACTCTTAAAGATCTATTNACCTCAACTGTAAANTCAACGTGTCCAGGTGTATCAATTATATTCACATGATACTCTTGTTCACGGTAATTCCAATTTAGAGTGGTTGCTGCAGAAGTAATAGTAATGCCTCTTTCCTGCTCTTGTTCCATCCAATCCATTGTGGCAGCACCATCGTGAACTTCTCCAATTTTATGACTAACTCCACCGTAATATAAAATTCTTTCAGTAGTAGTGGTTTTTCCAGCATCAATATGAGCTGCAATACCTATGTTTCTTGTATATTTTAAGTCTCTTGCCATTTTATTANAACCTAAAGTGTGAAAATGCTTTNTTGGCTTCTGCCATTCTGTGAACGTCTTCTTTCTTCTTAAATGCAGCTCCTTCTTCTTTAGAAGCAGCTAAAATTTCTCCAGCTAATTTTTCACTCATAGTTTTTTCATTTCTTTTAAGAGAAAATCCGATTAACCATTTAATAGCCAAAGAACGCTTCCGACTGTCTCTTACTGGGGTTGGTATTTGAAAAGTTGCACCCCCAACTCTTCTACTCTTAACCTCAACTGCTGGTGTAATATTTTCTACAGCTTTTTTCCAGATATCTAAACCATTTTCAGATGTTTTTTCAGAAACTATATCGATTGAATCATAAAAAATATTGAATGCAATATTTTTTTTACCATCAATCATAAGNCTATTAACAAATTTAGTTACCTCAACGTCCTTGTATTTTGGATCTGGTAGGATAATGTGCTTTTTTGCTGTTCTTCTTCTCATTTAAAATTTTATTTCTTTTTAGCTCTTTTNGTACCATATTTAGATCTTCTTTGAGATCTACCTTCAACACCCGCTGTATCTAATGCTCCTCTTACTATATGATATCTTACTCCGGGTAAATCTTTGACTCTTCCTCCTCTAACTAAAACTATACTATGTTCTTGTAAGTTATGACCTTCTCCACCAATATATGCATTGACTTCTTTTCCATTGGTTAATCTTACCCTTGCAACTTTTCTCATTGCGGAATTTGGTTTTTTAGGGGTNGTAGTGTAAACTCTTACACAAACACCTCTTCTTTGAGGNCAAGAATTTAAAGCAATGGATTTACTTACTTTTACCTTTGTTTGTCTACCTTTTCTTACTAACTGTTGTATAGTTGGCATATTTTTTAATTGATTTTTCGGCTTGCAAAGGTAACAGAATATATTAGTAATCCAATATATCAACAATTATTTTTAAAATGTTTTTTATTCAAGGTGAATTAATTATTTAATTTATTGCAAAATTTGAAGAAATAATTGTTGTTTTACATTCTAATTTTGAGGATAAAATATATATCAAAATAACAGCTCTAAAATGAATGTTCTTGACGGCTTAAANGAATCACAAATTTTAGCGACTAAAGTAATTAATGGTCCTATTATGGTTATCGCTGGTGCAGGATCTGGGAAAACTAAAGTTCTAACTCACAGAATTGCCTACTTAATAGAAAATGGTGTAGATCCTTTTAACATTCTTTCTCTTACGTTTACTAACAAAGCGGCACAGGAAATGAAGCAAAGAATTTCATTAATGGTTGGGGAAGATAAAGCAAGAAATATTTGGATGGGAACATTTCATTCAGTATTTGCAAGAATTTTAAGAGTCGAGCATGAAAAAATAGGATTTCCATCAAATTTNACAATTTATGATACACAAGATTCTAAAAGTCTCATAAAAACAATAGTNAAAGAGAAAAATCTAGANGACAAACTATATAAGCCCGGAATAATATATAATAGAATTTCTGCTGCAAAAAACAGTTTAATTAGTTCAGAAAATTATTTAAATGACTCTGAAATATTGTCAACTGACAAATCTACNGGAAGGCCTAAAATTGGAGAAATATACATGACCTATCAACAAAGGTGTTTTAGAGCCTCAGCTATGGATTTTGACGATTTACTTTTCAAAACAAATATCCTTCTAAAGCAGAACCCAGAAATATTATATAAATATCAAGATAAATTTAAATTTATATTAGTAGANGAATACCAGGATACTAACCACGCTCAATATCTAATTATTAAATCTTTAGCTGCTAGATTTGAAAATATTTGTGTCGTAGGTGATGATGCTCAATCTATTTATTCATTTAGGGGAGCCAATATTCAAAACATTCTCAATTTTAGAAAAGATTATCCTGACTATCAACTATTCAAACTCGAACAAAATTACAGATCTACTAAAAATATTGTAGAGGCAGCCAATAGTATAATAAGAGTAAATAAAGATCAAATAAAAAAAAGTGTTTGGACAGCTAATAATTCAGGAAGTAAAATTAAGATTATTAAAAGTTACTCTGATAATGAAGAAGGAAAAGTAGTAGCTAATGAAATTTTTGAAAGTGCTTCCTTACACAGTATTAGTTATAAGAATTTTGGAATTCTTTATAGAACAAATGCGCAATCAAGAGCATTTGAAGANGCACTAAGAAAGATAAATATTCCCTATAGAATTTATGGTGGGTTATCATTCTATCAAAGAAAAGAAGTTAAAGATTTATTAGCATATTTTAGATTGTCAGCAAATTTAAATGATGAAGAATCTTTAAAAAGAATCATCAACTATCCTAAAAGAGGTATTGGATTAACCACTATTAATAAAGCACTTGTCTGTGCCAATGAAAAAAATGTTAGCCTTTGGGATGTAGTTAACAAGCCTGATCAGTTTGGATTTGTTGTAAACTCAGGAACTAGGGCTAAACTAGATTTGTTTTGTTCAATGATTCAAAATTACAATTCAAGAGTTAATAAATCAAATGCCTATGAATTAGCACTTGAAATAGCCAAAAATACTGGACTAATAAGAGATTTAAGCATTGATAGAACTCCAGAAGGAATTGTTAGGTTTGAAAATATTCAGGAATTATTAAACGGAATTCAAGAATTTNCAAAGGGAAATAATGAACAAACCCTAAACACGTTAGGAGATTTTTTAATTGATGTAGCTCTATTAACGGATGCTGACAAAAACGATAATGAAGATAATAACAAGGTATCTTTAATGACTATTCATGCAGCAAAAGGACTTGAATTTAGCAATGTTCATGTNGTTGGGATGGAAGAGGATTTATTTCCATCCATGATGTCTAAAAACTCAAGATCTGANCTAGAAGAAGAAAGAAGGTTATTTTATGTAGCTGTAACAAGGGCNAAAATTAATTTAACTCTTTCATACGCAGTGAGTAGATTTAAATGGGGAAATTTAATTCAGTGTGAACCAAGCAGATTTTTAGAAGAGCTAGACCCAAAGTATNTCGAACATACTTTTTCAATAAAAAACAACAAAAAAGATTTTACTAATGCCATTTCAAAAAACAAAACTTCCATTTTAAAAAATAAATTNAGTAAACCTCTTAACCATTTAAAAAANATCAACAACCTTTCGTCTATTCACAATAATAAAGAGGAAAAAGATATTTTAAAAGTTAAAGTTGGAGACCAAGTGGTTCATGAACGATTTGGGAAAGGCAAAGTAGTTGAGGTTAATGGTGAATTTCCAAATACAAAAGCAACAGTGTTTTTTCCTTCATCAGGACAAAAACAATTATTATTAAAATTTGCTAAACTTCAATTGATTTAATTTTAATTGTTTTTTTCCTTTTAATCACTACATTTGACCTAACATTTTCACACAACTTTAATATGAAAACATCACTAGAATTGGCTTACAACACCGATACAACCAAATTGNTTATTCCTGAATATGGAAGAAATATTCAAAAAATGGTTCANCACGCCATAAAAATTGATAATAATGAAGAAAGAAATAAAGCTGCAAAAGTAATTATTAAAGTGATGGATTTAATTAATCCAAATACTCGCAACAGTAATTCTGAAGAACATGCACAAAAATTATGGGCTCATCTTCATATTATTTCCAATTTTGAACTCAATGTTGACTCTCCTTACAAAAAGCCAGAAAAAGAATTATACCATTCCAAGCCTGATGAAGTTCCTTACCCTAAAAATGATATTAGGTTTAAACATTATGGTAAGATNATGGAAGATATGGTAAAAGCTGCCTCAGAACTCAAAGAAGGAGATGATAAGGAAAAATTAGTAAAACATATCGCCAATTTACTAAAGACATCTTATTTACAGTGGAATAGAGACAGTGTTAATGATAATCTTATTATTAAACAACTAGAAGAACTTTCAGATGGTAAATTAACTATAACTTCTGAAAAACTAAGAGACACCAATGATATAGTTAGGTCATTNAAAAAGAAAAAAACTAACAATAAAAATTATTCAAAAAATAAGCCAAGAAGAAAGTACCATGGGAGCTTTTGAAATAATTGGAGGAAAAAAACTCAAAGGAGAAATTACTCCACAAGGAGCAAAAAATGAAGCACTTCAGGTAATCAATGCCGTNTTATTGACTGATAAAGAAGTCATTATCAATAATATTCCAGACATTATTGATGTAAATAAATTAATAGACCTACTTAAAACTCTAGGTGTTAAAATTAAAAAACTGANTAAAGGGTCTTTTAGTTTTAAAGCTGATGAAGTAGATGTTGATATCATGACTTCCGATGAGTTTAAGAAAAAAGGAGCTAGTCTAAGAGGATCTATTATGGTTGTAGGACCTCTTCTTGCTAGATTTGGAAAAGGTTATATNCCTAAACCTGGTGGTGACAAAATTGGAAGAAGACGACTAGATACCCACTTCATTGGGTTTCAAAACTTAGGAGCTGAGTTCGATTACGACTCAAATACTAACTTTTATAAAGCTCACTCACCTAACGGTCTTAAGGGTAACTACATGCTTTTAGATGAAGCATCTGTAACTGGAACAGCCAATATTATAATGGCAGCTGTTTTAGCCAAAGGGGAAACAACAATTTATAATGCAGCCTGTGAACCTTACATTCAACAACTTTGTGAAATGCTTAATAGTATGGGAGCAAATATAAAGGGTCTTGGTTCTAATAAAATTATCATTAATGGTGTAGAAAAATTAGTTGGTTGTAATCATACTATTTTACCTGACATGATTGAGATCGGAAGCTTTATTGGTTTAGCAGCTATGACCCAATCTGAAATAACTATTAAAAATGTTTCTTACGATAAGTTAGGTATGATTCCNAATGTATTTAAAAAACTTGGAATTAAATTGGAAAGAAAAGGGGATNACATCTTTATTCCGTCCCAAGAAAAATATGAAATTGAATCTTTTATTGATGGGTCTATTATGACTATTTCCGATGCTCCATGGCCAGGTTTTACACCAGATTTGTTAAGTATAATTTTAGTTACAGCTACTCAGGCAAGAGGTAGTGTTTTAATTCATCAAAAGATGTTCGAAAGCAGATTGTTTTTTGTCGATAAATTAATTGACATGGGTGCTCAAATAATATTGTGTGATCCCCACAGAGCCACTGTGATTGGATTAGAAAGAAAAACTCCACTGAAAGGAATCACAATGACATCACCTGATATTAGAGCAGGTGTATCTTTATTGATAGCCGCACTTTCAGCAGAAGGCAAAAGTACTGTTCTTAATATTGAACAAATAGACAGGGGATATGAAAATATTGTTGANCAAAGATTATTAAACATAGGTGCTCAAATAAAAAGAATCCCTTAAAATTGGAATGATTTTTGATTTAAATTTAATTATGAAAACTTTAAATATTCTTATTCTAAATATTATCATTTGCATTAGTTCTCTTTCTGCACAAGAAATTGTAGGACTTAATATAGGCAACACTGCGCCTGAACTCGAATTTAGCGACCCAAATGGAGATAGCATTAAACTATCATCTTTAAAAGGTAATATTGTTTTAATAGACTTTTGGGCTTCTTGGTGCGGACCATGTAGAAGAGAAAACCCGAACGTTGTTAATGCTTATAACAAGTATTCTAAAAGCAAGTTTAAAAATGCCAAAGGTTTTAAAATATACAGTGTTTCCCTTGATAAAAATAAATCTGCATGGATAAATGCTATAAAGCAAGATCAATTAAATTGGGATGAACATGTTAGTGATTTAAAAGGATGGGCAAGTCAAGGGGCTGTCAAATACGGCGTAAGAGGAATCCCTTATAATTTTCTTTTAGATGCGGATGGTAAAATTATTTCTAAAAATCTAAGAGGTTTGGCTCTACATCAACAACTTGACAAACTCGTCAAGTCTCTCTAGAAGATATTATTCTGACAATTTCACTTATTCAGTATGACACAATGTCTACTTTTTAAATTGGTTCGTATTTTGTATATCTAGTTTTAAATAAATTAAGAAATGAAGTCAAAAAAGAAGGGAAAAGCTAAAGAAAATACAGAAGAAAAAATAAATATTGATGCTGATTCTCAAGAAACTCAAGAAACTCAAGAAACTCTAGAAACTCAAGAAACTCAAGAAACTCAAGAAACTCAAGAAACTCAAGAAACTCAAGAAAGTGTAGTAAA